>CAVIUM010000125.1:0-4565 GCA_963645865.1 Lachnospiraceae bacterium | reverse complement strand
CATCCCCGAGGCCGAACATGGATGTGATCCATCCCTTCAGCGTCCCGTCGGAGTATTGTTTCAACGGGATCCCGTTCTCCTTGCATGCCTTGTCCAGGGCGTCGGCCGCGTTCTTCGCGACGGCGGTGATGGTGAATCCCGATTCCAATATGGACTGGGTGTACACAGGGTGCGAGACCTTGTCCGCATCCAGGACCATCTGGATGTAGAACCTGTATTCGTTGTCGACAGCCGGTCTCTCGACGACATCGACGGTCACGGTGGCGTTGGCGCCCCTGTATTCGGCGATTATCGTCGCGGTTCCGACGGAGTTCCCGGAGATCGAGACGGTCCCCGCAGAGGACAGGTTGGTTCCGACGGAGACGATGTCCGAGTTGCTGCTGGTGGTCCTGACGTCAGTGGGGTCGCAGCCCTTGACCGAGAATGACAGGGTCCGCGAATCCCCGATGTACATCTGCACCGACTCCGAGGACGGGACGATCTTCACGCTGGCGGGATCGGGGATGACGAACGTGCCCTTGTCGGATCCGTAGTTGTTCCATATCGATACCTTGTATGTCCCCGGAGCGGCGCCCTCGATATTGATCTTGTCGGAGTACTTTCCATCATCCACAGGGAATGCGAATGAATAGTATTTCCCATTCGGCCCCTCAATCAGACCTTTCACGGTCGACGTGTCCGCCGTCCCGGCTATGAGGGCCTTCTCTGTATCAGCATCGTATGAGATGCTGTCAATCGTTGGAGCGGTCTGTGCTTCCGACAGTTCTGCACAAGAGAGACAGACCAGCGCCGTCATCATTACGGCGGTGATCAGCAACCTCTTGGCGCGGATGTTCTGCATCACGACCCCGTTCCTTCGACCGTATACTTGTAGACGGCGTAGTCGCTGTACATCTGCGTGGTCGGGGTGCCTTCGACGAGGTACGCGATCACGTACATCAGACGGTCGCTCCCGGCGCCCAGCTTAGCCGTTGCTTTTCCGTCCACGAACTTCAGCTCAGTGGTGAACGACTTCAGGAAGAAGTCATTGTCGTATTTGGCGAACAGAAGGATGTGCGGATTCACTAGGTCGCTCTCACCGGCCTTGGCCGTGACGGAGAGGTCGAAGAACATGGTGTCCCCAGAGGTTTCGAACGTCCCGGTCAGATCGTATGTCATTTCGACCCATTTGATCTCGTATTCCAGATTCTCTGAGAATATCTTCGGAAGTTCGGTGACACGTTCATCGATTCCCTTGACATACCACCGCGCCATGTGGCCCGATTTGTATACAGACGGGAACGAACCGCCCACCTTCGAATCCTTTGCACCGATCAGTCTGCTACCCTCGATCTCAACTTCATTATCGTAGAACCGGATGGTGAGTAATTCATCGCACACATACAGCTTCTTTCCAACGATTGAGCGGTCGCCGATGTTGTCGGAGAAGATGTATGTGGACGTTCCAGTACCATCTTCGAAGGTATATCCTGCCGTAGATGGTATGGTTATGCTCTTGGTTATGGCATAGTAATGGTATATGTCGAGTGTCTTATCGAACAGATTCGTCGTGCCATTCCATCCGTTCGGATTGTTATCGGGATCCTGATAGCCCAGGATATCGTTCTTGAGGTAGAATAGGTTCCATCCGTCGGCATCTTGTCCGTACACCGTGGCCAATCCGTTGGCGGCAGTCAATGTGACGACGTTGGATCCGAGGGCCTTGAGCGCATCGGCAGCTGTTGCCCCGTAGGATTCGTACCACTGTGCCACTCCATCGTTCTCGATGAAGAAGAAGAATCTGTTCTTTTCCGAGGTGGTGTAACTCCTGACCCACCCATCGTCGTTGTACCAGAACAGTCTCCCTTCGGAGTCGGTTCTCACCGCCTGGGAATTGTATGTGTTCTTTTCGGTTGGATCTGCATAGAGTTTCCTGTCCAATATTTCACTCAATGTGTATATCCCGTAGCTGTTTACAGCTGGCTTGCCTCCTCTATCCAGGGTGTATTGGTATGCCTTGAGGAGTTTGCCGGACTGGTATGGGAGCAGATAAATTGTTATCTTTCCGTCGTACTGGTTCACCACGATGGAGCCATGGGAGCGCTCTGACTTCCCGTAGGCATAGAGCGTCATATTATCGACAGAATATGCGAGGAGATACGAGTCCTCACCGGGACCTCCACTAGCGTTCAGATAGCCGATTCCGTCCACTATCACAAATTGGGATTGCATGGATCTGAGGGGAGTCTCGGTAACACTTCCATCGGTTTTGGTCAGTCTGAGGACAACTTCGGTATATGTAGCATCGGAGAATCTGCCTTTATCGATTCTCACCGATGTTATCATGGCTTCTCCGCTTGCCGATTTGGTCCCGAAGAGGCCCACTGTGTAGCTGGTGAGATAGAGCTTTCCATCATAGTAAGACAGCCAGCCGTCGTCCAGCATATGTTTCGATATGGATTCGAGATGGACGCGTTCCGTAGTAGCATCTGATAGCGATGCCGAGACGATGTATCTCTCATCCCCGACTGCGCTGATGTAATAGATATGACCGTCTACGAACACAGGAGCGCTTGACTGTCCGTACATGCCGAACCATTCGAACGATACGGTCCAGTCTGGATCCACCCTTTTGATCCCGTCGTTCGGGATATCCGAAGAGAATCTGTAGACCTTCCCATCCGAGCCCGGCCCGTAGAAATAGCCGTCATGATATGTGGCAGAAGTCATGTTCGCAGGCATATAATAGAGAAAATTCAGGTCCAGATCGTAAACTTTCGATGTCGAATAATCCAGTATCTGCCGATTTCCGTATCCGACGTAATGGTAGTAGTCCACTACGGTCTCGGATTCGGCGGTCGCGGCGACGTATCCCGTGTCGGATTCAATCTTGTATAGCATGGATGATACGCGGACATAGACGTACCCGTCGACGATAACAGGAGTACTGGTCAAGCCGGTCCAGATGCCCATGCTCGTATTGACGATGCCGCCACGTGTCCAGGATCTGACCATGGAGGATATCGGCGTATCATCGGATATCACTGGTTGGAGATTCGCTCCGGAAAAGTGGTGCGTCCTCACACTGATGGTCACATCGTTCTCAGGGGTTATTGTCAAGGTTGAAGATTCGTATTCAATGGGATCGCGACCGTATTCGGAGATGATCCAAGCATCTAACTCATATCCGTCCGGTGCCGAGAATACGAGGGATATAGCCCCAGACACTCTCTCTCCGCTTTGTATGGCCTTTCCGTCGAATGCGGCGCTAATCGTACCGTTAGTTCCTGCGAAAGATATACGCGGAGCGACCGTTTGCCATACGGGGTATAGATTGAGATCACCTGTGATAGCATCATTCAAAAGATCGAAGCGTTCCGTGCGTCCGGAATCTGTATACCATCCGAGAACCTCCATAATGTTGCGATAGGGAATCTTGAATTGGGACTCGTGTATCGTTTTCCCGTCATTCACGGTAATGATGTGCTGGGTTTTTGCAGAATCATCATCGAAATAGCCGCCATCCCCATGGATGGTCACAGTTCTTTCATCGCCTCCAGTTTTTTCGCTGATTCCTATCCATATCAGTTTTTCATTTGTTGTGTATGTGTAAGTGCCATGGTCATACCCGATCTCCAGAGGTGTCTCCCCGTTGTTGAAAACAAAGTCCGGTGAGGAATACCAGTCGGAACATGACAATTTAAATGTCAGGGTGTTGCCATCATAGTTCACATCACGGATGGATATTGTCTTTCCTTCGATGTCTGAGGAGAAGAATACTGCTCTGCTACTCTGCGCATCGTAATAAGACTGTCCCAACCAGTTTGCCCCTTTGTTCACTACTGGTGTGGCCCGATCACTGTTAGAGAGCGATAGCAAAGATACATTGTTCGTAGTCCCGGATATTGAGGCTGTGTCTATAGCATCGGATGCTGAAAGAATCGCCCTTATTTTGTATTTACTGCCATTATAGATAGCATTATCCTCAACTACAGTATTCTTTCCCTGGATTACTATTGCTTCAAACTCTTTACAATTCTGGAACGCACCAGTCAAGATCCTATCAACATTCTCTGGAATCAGAATAACGCCGCTTATATCATATTCAGCGCGGATAACAGTCAGTTTACCATCATCATCCTTGTAACACAGGATGCTTCTATTCGCTTTTTCCTGGATTTGTTCAGGCGTGTCGGTGTTATCAATTTCTATCTGTACTCCTAATCTATCGATTAGAATGAATTTCGAATTCCCCTCGTACGAAAAATACTCGTTTTTAAAAGTAGTACTTTTCGTGGATAGATTCAGAACTTCGGTATTCGCAGAAATCTTCCCTTTCAGTGAACTTGTTCCCCCTATGACCCCTACTTTTTCGTTAGTTTTCGAGTCGCTGAAGGAGGGATTAATGATGTCAATCGAGATCAGAGGGTATTCGAATATGATAGAATCAACTGAGATTGCATTGAACGCGAGTGATCCTATTGTCTTCGCACTGCTGGGCAGATTTACGCCCTCACTTCCAATATAGGTATGATTGTAGAATGCGAAGTTGGGAATGGCCTGGATATTCGGTGGCAGTCTAAGTT
>CAVIUM010000124.1:3074-4617 GCA_963645865.1 Lachnospiraceae bacterium | reverse complement strand
ATCATTGACTATCAGTTTTGCAGATCTGGTTAACCCCTGTTCAATCCCAAAGAATTTTCCAACCATTTCCGCCGAGTCTATGACGATAGAATAGCAGAGGGCATCGAATGTCTTGGCTACTACCTTGTCGGAATAGTTTTTACAGTCTCCAGACCCACTTTTAAAGTCGTCAATCAACATTTTCTTTATCTTCGCTTCCATCTCTGCGGCAGCATTATTGGTGAAAGTAAGCATCAGAATCTGTTGAGGCTGGACAGATCCTTTCTTCATAATATTGGCATACCTTTTGACCAATGTGGTGGTTTTCCCTGTTCCGGGCCCGGCATCGACCAAAATCATCTCATCTATCGCGTCGATGATCCTCTGTTGTGAATCATTGATCTCATTCATCGGAATCATCCTCGTCAACATCGATGGTTACGCCATCTTTTGTACAAACTTTGAAGAAATCGCATTTGAGGCAGTTCTTATCGTGATCTGCGGGAAGTCTCGATATTGATTCGGATTGCATCTTTGTATGCATCGAATCAATCTGATTCATCATTTCATGGAGTTTCTCTTCTGAAATCAGTATCGTATCGCCTGTGCATAGTATGCCAGAGTCCAATATCTTCACATATTCTTTGATGGCATTGATGACCGTCTTTCTATCTTTCGAATTATATCCAAATTCTTCAGAAATAGCTGCTATGATCGATTCGTCCCCTGCCCAAGTAGATCTGGGGCCCCGAGCCATTTTCATCAGATCGACGAAATCGCCTGAACGCTTCTTGCATTTGTTACTCCTTCCTTTTCTGTACATTTCAGCGATTATCGCGTCAACATCGAACGTAGTGTTCGATGGGTCGAATATGAGCACTTTCCTAACATTCTGTTCTATCTTGAAGTCCTCGTCGAGATGATCTGCGTCATTTCCCATGGTATACAAGAATTGCATCTCTTTCTCCGACCATATTTCGTTGGATATCGCTAGATAAAATAAGGCTTGGAAATCCGTTTGTTCTCTTTTTTCTACGATATTCATAGCTTTTCTGATTTCATATGCATCTTTGGCTTTCCCAGTCTTATAATCTATCACGGTGTCCACATTCAGATCCATTTTACCATGGATCCTATGTTCACTCGACTCGTAGTCGTGTTCGCAGAGGGATGAAGTCTCATGCAGGCCCAATTCTCTATAGAAGAAGTTGTCACAATTCTCGGGGATGGGCATCATTTTCCTATCGCCTTTGAATCCGAGACCATCGATGTAGCGTTTGACGTTGGTCATGCCGCATCTGATCCTGTCCGTATCGATGATTCCCATCGCAGGCGACGATATGCCCGAGAATCTCTTCGACGCCATCTGTACCAGTTCTTCGAACCGTTCGTTCGCCAGTTCCGGATGGCTGAAATAGAGTTCTGCAAAGGAATGTATCAGGTTTCCTAATTCGAAATAATCGGCATCCCTGGATTCCAATGTGGAGTGGAATTGGAACGAATACGGGCATTCGTAGTATGCTCTGAATCCGGACTGGGAGAATTTGTAGCTGTACGGTTCCAG
>CAVIUM010000124.1:0-3064 GCA_963645865.1 Lachnospiraceae bacterium | reverse complement strand
ATCTCCCCCGATTGTTTGCCATCGCACCATCTTTTCTTGATGGTCGTCTCACCCGGAGGGAGCAAATCCTCGAATTCCAGGGTTTCTTTGCCTTCAGCTACTTCGAACAATCTGCTGAACAGGATCGATGGTTTCGCGGGTTTTCCGCCTTTGGAGGTGTTCACGAGGTAGTACCTGCCAACGCCCTGTTGGACCAGCGCTTCCAACCTTGCAGCCATCCTGCGCGTCTCCTCCTCGATATCGTCCACATACTTCTTGTCGGCCAGATCCAGATCCCAGTCGTCTCCCATCCCGAGATAGATGACGAGGGGTCTATCCACGAAAACCGAATTCCTCGAATCCGCAAGAAGGACGCCGGTCTTTTCGTTCTTCGGGATCTTCTCGTTATGATGAAGGTCTGCGACATTGTCGACGGCATAAACCATCCTCTCGACCAACCTTGTGGTGATCTTCTCGTTACCGATGTCGAGATCTTCTATGACATTCTTCACGGCATCGCCGGTTTTTGCATTGCAGACTGCCTGTCTGACCTCATCGAATGTATGGTCACGCACGTTTTTCATCAACGAACGGAGTTTTTCCGCTTTACCGTCGAGAAAGATTCTGTCCAGAAGATGCTCATCCACATCAGCCCTCATGTGAGCTTCCAAGGCACTGTACATCTCACGCACCTGTTTCGCTCTGAGGGTCTCATAGTTTAGCGAAAGCTGGAGGAATTGCAGATAATCTCTGACCTGGTTCAAATCGCGGACTGCCAGAGAATCGATGAATGGGATCTTATTCCGGTAAAGCGCTGTTTTCACCGTGTCTACGATGGGACTGGACGTACTCATCACGATTGCGAAGTTATTCGGATCGTTATTCTCGATCAGCGCTATCGCGTTCTCGGCGATCTGTCTGTCGTTGCCTATCTGATAAATCGTAGGGATACAGACCTGTTCATTCTCGAAAATATCTACATCCAGATAATCGAGATCAGGTGGAATCATGTGTTTATCCAGGTCATTGAACATGTCGATGTTGATCACAGCGACCTTTCCGCGGAGATTCGGATAGAATGTACAGTTTCCATCGAAGTTTTCCATTACTTTTTCTAGAGTAGGTATGGCTTTCCAAGAATTGTACACCTTTTTGGATGAGGCCGAGAGATGTTTCTCTACATCCAGGGTGTATTGACGGACTTCTTTGATCTTCTGAACCTCTCCATGGACGAACCTGAATTCTAATTCGGGATTCTCTTCGCAGATGGTCTTGACGACTTTGAGTTCGCCCCAAATCGGAGAACCTATCACTTCTACGGATACTGATGCGGCCAATTGCCTCGCCGTCATAGCGAACGGGCCGATCAGAGGTTTATCCACCAGCTTATTCAACGCCGTGGCAAGAGGCGCATCATTAGTCAGGACAAAACAACAATCTTTTACCTCTTGATAAATGGAATCTATGGATTTGAGTCTTCTGATATGATCACCCCAACGGAGAATAATCTGGCACGGTCCGATGTCAGTATATCTCCCCTCTATTCTTTAGTATAGAGGTTGTAAGATATCAGAGGTTGTTTTCACAGTCTCATTTTATTGATTACCATCTTCAGAATGTGTGCATCATCGGCATGATTGAGATGGCTGTTTGTTGAGCCAGGGGTAAAAGATTTGTCGATGGCCACTGCGTTTCAATCTGCCAGAGGCTGAATGGTATGGGGCGACGTCCGTTTCCGAGTACGGTTCCCGCAAACACGTAATCGGCGTCGGTAACACCATTGCGGTCTGCCTTCCGGCGAGTCGTCGAGAGCGAAGATCTCCATGATCCCGTTCCAGAAACACGAGAAAGAGGACCCTACAGAGCTTCTTTTGTCGATGGTGTAACGGTCCGTTCCGGTGAGCAGCACGATGTAACGGTTCCCTCCATCGAGAGCTCTGATCCCATTATTCAGTTCGATATCCAGGATCCCCGAATCCGCGATGATCCGGCGGATCGCATCGAAGTCGTCGGCATCCAGTTCCTTGGACGCCTCCCTCTCTCCCCAGTGCATCCTGCTCACATATGTCCCCGTCCGAAGGTCGACGCATTTGCGGAAATCCCCGTCGTGGGAACGGAAATCGCCTACGTAGGACAGTTCTATGCCCGTGATATCTTCGACGGCGACCTCTTCCGGAATCGCTCTGAAAATCATATCATGCACCATGGCGGGCGATGTACATTAAGATGTATAAATCCTAGTATATAATCTCCAAGAACGTATCGTTCCGATTCCAGAGGGTTTTTCACACACTGTCGCGGGTGCACCGGAGGCATATCCGAGGCCTCTGGACACTCGAATCCGGCGGGACCGGGATGAGAACCACACGGTCGCGGACGGTTGGTTTGCGGAAAGAACCCTGTTCGGGAGTAAGAGTTCACTCATCCAGGATGTCTGTCGAGCGTCAGAAGCCACAATCTTCAGGTGGGCCTTCAGGTGGGTCGTCGAGTGCGACGACATCCAAGATCCCGTACCAGACACCTTCGAATGAGAATCCTGTGGACATCATCCTGCTCAGGACGTACTCTTCCGTTTCAGTCTATAGGGTGATGTAATCATCCCCCGCGTCGTAGATCATGAGTCTTTCATCTATCCTGGCATCGAGGATTCCGGAATCCTCTATGATCCCACGGATCGCATCGACCTCGTCGGTGTTCAGGTCCTTGGAAGCCGTATTCCCGCTACAACGTCTGCGGCTGACATACCTCCCCGCCTTCAGGTAGACACATCTACTGATGTCCTCATCATCAAATCCCCAGTCACGGAAGAAACAGCCCGTGTAGGACAGGTCTATGCCCACGATATCGCCGATGGTTACCGTTTCCGGTACCGCCCTGTGAACCTCTTCGTACATATGAGGGGCGATGTACATTTAAGTGTATAAATCTTAATATCATATTTATTCGGACCGTATCATCGGCGTCCGATGGGTCCCCTGGGCCATTCCCTCATCATTGTGATCCGATGGAATCGGAAATCCGACTGTCGATATCAATTGCGATATCATTATCAACGATCGTCCCCTCACCATCGGATCGCATGGGA
>CAVIUM010000123.1:0-4626 GCA_963645865.1 Lachnospiraceae bacterium | reverse complement strand
ACCATGACGTGCATGACGCTCTGGCCGTTCTCGATCGGATAGCCTATCACGATGATTCCTCCTTATCTTCCTAATCGGTTTTGAAAGTATATGATTTGTTGACCAGCTCCATCACGTCCAGCGGTTCGAAATACCGCCTTTCATTGGGGCAGGGGCATCTCCTGACGGTCTTGGTGGCGGGATGGATCATTGTCCCGCCTCCTCGATGTTGGACGCCCTGGTGTTCCACAGACTGACGGCGTACTTCACCCGGGCCAGGTTCGACCCGCAGCCCTTGCCGACGGCGCGTCCGTGGGAATGGCAGGCGGTGCATTCAACACGGAACGCCAGACCGAAATCGGTCTTGGTGGCGACTGGGCGCGCCTCCTTCCCGCAGAACGGGCAGGGCTTGACCAGAAGGCCGTCGTGCTGCACGATGCGGTCATCGTCGCATTCCCTCATCCGGGCGGGGATCTCCGTGGACGGCACGACGCATCCCTCCCCGGGATCGGATGCCCTCTTGTTCCAGACCTTGTACATGGCCGGGAGGGGTCCGTATTTGTCCATCAGCACGGGGATCGGACCTTCCGCCTCGCAGACGGAGCACCTTATCCTATCCTCATAGGTCGGGCGCAATTCCGTACCGCCGCAGAACGGACAGGGGACCTTGACCTGACGACGGGGTTTCGGTTCTCCCATCGTCACCACCTCCCGTAGTATGTCCGTCCGTCTGGGCAGACATCGGATGTGTCAAAGTTGTCGGAGGTCATTGAACCGCCCCCCCTAGCCTTCTCCACCATGTCCAGAACGTCCAGCGGCTCGAAGAACTGGCGCTCGCGGGGGCAGGGGCATCTCTTGACGGCCAGAAGGGGGGCGCCGGCCTTATGGCACCAAGGCGCCCACCTCCCGACCATCAGGTACTGGCATCCGGCGCAGGGGGTCATTGTACCCCCTCCGTCGCCCTGGCGTTGACCGTCTCGGCGAACCTCTGACGCCAGCCTTCGTCGGGCCAGTTTATCCTGTACGCCCGGACCGCCTTCCATCCGCCGCACTTGCATGAGATGCTGATGTACTCCACGTACAGCTCCCTGTCGGCCTCCCAGTCATCGACGGACTCCCCGTCATCGTCCTGATAGCTGACATCGTGGCAGGTGAGGGGCTTCCCGCACCAGGGGCAGGGCTTGAACGCTATTCCAGCCCAGTCCTTTTCCGCCTTGGCGCGTCTCTTGCTCTCCGCGATCTTGCCCTTGATGGAGTACATCGCACTGCTGACAGCTCCATCCCTGGACGCATCGCAGAATCTGGACGCATCGGTCCAGTTCTCGAACAGCACGAACGTCGGGGGTCCGGAGGGTCCGCGCTCGGTGAAGACGTAGTATTTCGCCGGCGTGTCCTGGGGGAACATCATTGTACCAACCCCTCAGTCAATGCGAGGATGTCCCGCTTCGTACCGTTCTGGGCCATGTCTATCATCATCGCCAGCTCTTGCAGCTCGGATTCGAGGGCCATGACCTTGGATGTCGCGGATTTGATGCGCTCGGCGAGTTCATCCGGATTACCCTGGCCGTACAATTCCTCTATCATCAGGGCGCGTCCGCAAACTATGAGCTCGGAGCAACATTTACAGACCTCCGACTTCAGCGATTCCTGCCTGCGGCATCTGTCGATGAGTTCCTGCGCGTTGAGCTGCTTCGTGGAGGTCATCGCGCATCCCCCCATGTGGCGCATTGCTGGACCTTCGAATCCCACCAGGCTTCCAGCTCGGATCTGACGGCCTTCTCCGCTTCATCGGAGGGGATGCGCTCCAATTCCGCCTTGAACATCCACTGGAACTCCTCTTTGTTGTCGTAGAAGGCCATGTGCTCGGTATTCTCGCCGGTCTTGGCGTTGATAACCACCAGCGACTGAACCCATCTGTCGTCCAGTCTCGGCCTGTGGGATGCGCTGACGGCGATTCCGCCGTCGGCGGTGCGGACGGCTTCCAGAAAGTCGTTCTCGCACTCCCAGGGGTCCGTGGGGGCTTCGAATCCGCACTTGACCATGTGCTTCCTGACGTAGTACCGGCGGTATTCCTGAACCAGCGGGGCGACCTCATCCCATGTGTTGCAAAGGATGTAGGGCTTGAACGTGGCCATGTTCGGGCGGCGCGGGTGTACCTGGATGGGGGACAGCCCCATGCAGTCCATGATGCGGCTGTACCATGTGTCGCCCTTGCGGGCCACCAGATAGACAGACGACTGAGGGGTTTGCGACGCCTGCTTCACGTAGAAGAGCTCGGAATCCATCATTCCTCTCCCTCCTTCGATGATGCCTGCTTACTGTGCTCCGGGCAAAGGACCCTCTTGCCGATGGTCCAGCCTTCCTCGCGGAACTGTTTGACCACCTCAGCTTGGGTCCTTGCGGAATTTTCGCAGATTCCGCAGACGTCGCATTCGATTTCAACGGTGCGGAATGTCCTGATGCTCATTCTTCTTCCTCCTTCGGCTCTTCCAATATCTTTCTCAATCCCTCAATGAGCTCCGTCGCTTCGTCGGCGTCCAGAATGACGTTCGACCAGTGGACCTCGTTGGCCGTCCTGACCATCAGCACGATCTTGCCGGGATCGGATGTTCCCAGACGGACGGCGCCCGTGGGCGCGACCGTGGCCGCCTTGTTCCTGACGTCCATCATCCAAGTGCGGGTGCCGTTGACGTTGGCGTAGATTATCACTGGCGTCCCTCCCTGTTCCTTTCCAAGTGGTCTTTGTGAAGGATGTCCTGGATCATGTGGAGGCCGTAGGGGACCCTCAAACGATCTCCCACGGCGTTCTCTATCTCCGTCTTCACGTCATGCAGCGCACGGTCCTTCTCTTCGGGGGTCATGTACTCCAATCCGGCTTCGATGATGCTGTTCAGGCACGGGGGGATGTACATCCCGTATTCGGTGCTGTGGCGCTCGGATTCCAGCGTTTCATCCAGCTTTCCGAACCAGTATCCGGCGATGGCATAGACGCGCTTCATGTCGTCCATGAACGCCTCGGCCTCCTTCGCGCCGGAATGCTTCTCCAATAGGGTGTTGACGTTGTACTTGGACATGGCCAGCGCATTGTTGCGGATGGTCACTACCGTCTTGCGGGTCTCGATCAGCTCTTGGATGTCGTTGACCATTTGGAGGTCCGGAACGGCTTCGGAACGGTATCCGCTCATTCCTCGACCCCCTTGAGCCGTCCCAGGTCCTTCAGGAACACGACGATGCCGATGGAATCGATTCTCCCCTCCTCCCTGATCTCGAACTGCTGGTTGGGAACGTTCGTAAGGACGAACCAGGGCGACCTGGACATCTCATTGGAACTAATCCAGACGGCGGACACGACGCCGTTCTCGAAGCACAGCGTCGTTCCGCCCCATGCGCCCCATTCGTCCATCATCGCGCCGCGTACCTCCAATTCGTCGTCGGACTGGCCGTAGAAGATGGCGATGCCCTCGGCCTTCATCCTGTCCTCGTACTCTTGACTGAGGGTCAGGGGGTATTCGGAGCCGTTGAGCACGGCGGCCCAACTGCTGAGCGAACTGAAGTCGCTCCTGGGATCGCAGACGATTT
Source organism: Lachnospiraceae bacterium (assembly GCA_963645865.1). Lineage (GTDB taxonomy): Archaea > Thermoplasmatota > Thermoplasmata > Methanomassiliicoccales > Methanomethylophilaceae > Methanoprimaticola. The sequence continues at coordinate 1,068 of CAVIUM010000123.1, read as the reverse complement.
CGGCCAGCTTGTTCTCGATGGCTTTCACCTGAAGTTGGAGCTCCGCGTGGCGGAACTCGTACTCCTTCTCTATCTGGACGCAGGATGCGATGGTCTTTTCAACGTTCGAAATGACCTCCTTGGGGCCGTTCTTGGTCGCGTCCAGATACGTCTTGAGCGAGTTCCTTAGCCCGTAGATCAGTCTCAGTTCGGAGTGGATTTCGGAGATCTCCTTGCGGGCCGCCGTCAGGCGGTCCGTCGGGTCCGTGTCGGGTCCGGTCATGCTATCGCCCTCCCTTCGACATCGACCCATTTCAGCGAGGGGTATTCCGGCCTCTCCTTGGTGCCGTCCCAGACGATGATGCAGGACGGGAAAGGCGCGGCGTCGATTCCGTCGTTGTAGTGGAGGCGTCCGCGAATCAGGCGTATCTCAGTGGCCTTCATGACGTCACCCCACCACCGCGTATCCGTCCGGCAGGGAATGAGCGAAACAATGACCGCCCCCCCCCCGTAGCGCGGCGTCGGCCGCCTTGCTGGTCCATGCCGGCAGTCCGCGCCCGTAGGGGAAGTTGCCGTATGCAACCAATCCGTCCCAGTTCTGGGCCAGCGCGTCGTCTTCGATGGACCAGTACCTTTCGTGCTTATGGTTGGTCTCGTTGGCGCAGAGGTCGATTTCGAAATGGAACTCCGCGTCCAGATTGTCGTAGAGTTTCTGGGGGGTCCCCCAGTCGTCGTTGCGCCCGATCTTCGTCGGGGACATGGTGCCGGCGGTGATGAAGGGGGTCATTCCGATTCCTCCTTCTCAGGGACGAACGTAATCCTCCCGTCGGTGCCGATGAACGGGTCCTTCCAGTTGGTGTGCTTGAAGGCGTCCCACATCGACCTGATGATTTCGGGGTTCGCGTCGATGTAAAGGACCAGATCGGCCTTCTCTTCAGCGTAGAGGGATGTGGCCCTCCTGGTGATGGTGACGGTCATTCCTCATCATCCTCCGATTCATCGACTTCGGTAATCTCGATGATGCAGCCACCGACATTCGCATCCTCGACCGGAAGACGGACTCCAACGGACGCTTCGCATCCCGTGATT
>CAVIUM010000122.1:0-4688 GCA_963645865.1 Lachnospiraceae bacterium | reverse complement strand
AAGATCCTCCCCGGATTGGACCATCCCCTCCACGTCCGACGGGAACCGTTTGCCACGGAAGATGTGGCAACGTGTGTTCCACGGCCATCCCTCCCCGGTGACCAGGCACGGGTGCTCCGTCGTTCCGTCGGAGCATCCGGGGACGCCGTCGAGGCATTCCTGCCGCGTCCTCGGCCTCCTCCCTGCCGCGGCCAGCACCTCGTCCCCCGCGTAGTATCTGGATTCGGGGTCCTCGGACAGGTTGTATCCCGAATCCATCAGCCTCCGGACATCCTCGGCATCCCGTATCGCCTCCTCGGAGTAATGCGGACGATGGAACGGCCATCTATGGAACACCCCGAGAGCACGTGAGAGACGTGGATGCCTCCCCTCCAGGATGCTCCAGAGTATCACAGACCTATGGTCGCGGGAATACCGGAGCCACCTGTCGGGACCTATGCGGCAGATTCTGCTCTCATCATCGTAACGGCGGTCCTTGAACCTCTCGGACAACTTCCCGCCGCCCCGGAGCTCCTCGATGGCCGCATCCATATCCGGAATGTCGGCGTTCTGCGAGAGTGCCTCCTCCAGATCCTCCTCGAACTGGTAGAGCTTCACCAGCCCGTACCCGCCTTCGGATGCGTCCCCCGATATTACAGTCGTCATCCGCTACTCCTTTCGATGTCGTCCATATACCTGTTCGATCCAAGGATGGCCGCCTCGATCGTACCACACATCCATCCTGCGCCTGACGTCGCATATCTCGTCGAGTCCGCGACCCCTCAGCAGATCCAGCATTATACTGTCGGCCACCATGTGGCGGCGGGATTTGTCCGGATCCACGGAAGCGAGCTTCATGAGCTCCAACGCCTCCTCGTCCGTGGGGTCGCGGTCTTCGAACCTCCCCTTCCCCTCCCAGTAGTCCAGATATTCCGGGTGCTCCGCCTCGAATCTCGTTATCCCCGGCCATATTCTTTCTATATCCATCTCATCCTCCTCCGTCGTTCTGGAACAGACCTTCACCGTATGCCTTCTTGAACATGTCTTATCAGTCCTTCTTGTTGCAGCGGGTGGCTCCTGATTCCTGGATGATCTCCAGCGCCATCCTTTCGGCCTCCTCGGCGTTGCGATAATCGAACGTCTGGACATTGAGGGCGCATTCCAGCTCCAACAGGTTGCACGGGGCCCTCTTAGCCATATCCGTCAGTGCGTCCGCCATGTACTCCGGAGGCTCGTACAGGTGCATCGGCAGGGAGATCAGCTCCTTCGCGGTACCCTCCGGTATCTCCCTCCCGTAGGCGATGTGCTCGATGCACAGCCTCATGACCCTCCTGATCTCCCCGATGGTGAGGATCTCGCTCTGCTCCGGATCCCTCCAGGCGTGCTGATACCAACTCATGGAGTACCCGGACGGCTTGAAGACGAACGTCGGCTCCCCGTACTCGCAATACTCGTACGGACGGATAGACAGCACATCGTCCTCGTACCCTCCGTTCGGACCCTGATGTTCCCGATCGTAGCTGAAGGCGTCCGGATCGAGACGGGTGAGCATCGAAAGCAGTCTCCACTCAGGACTGTCCCCGAGCGATATGCTGTCCGGGACCCAATAAGGCGTCGGATCATCCGAGATGTTCGTTCCTTCCTGCGTCGGATCAGTCGGCATCCGTATGCGCATGGTGTCGCGCTCGTACCCGATGGCATAGGAGATCATCTCCATGGCTATGGGGCTCCCCCCTTGGGCCATGTCCAGGAGGTCCTTGATGGCGGCATCCTCGTCCCTCGGCATCCCGATTCCGAAGTATTGGAGCACGTCGGCGCGGAACCGGCCGTCATCGGATCCGGGGGATTGCCGTAGCGCATCGGTGCAATACCCCTTGCCGTCGCAATCGCAGGAGAACTCCGGGAGGGGATCGTCGTCCCAATCCGCCATATCCGGCCATATCCCGTGCCTGTAGGGCGGTTCGATATGCGAATACGGATAGCAGCCGCGGATGAGGTCCTCATCGAGGACATCGATCTGCAGATAGACCGGTTCCTTCCCTTCGAGGATAGGGGTGCTCCGGCTGAACGGTACGACGAGATACCCGTGGTACCCTCCGTCCTCCAACGGTCCGCGCAGGACGACGTCCTCCGGATAGAACTTCTCGAGACTCCAACCTCTGTCGCGGATCCGGTCGTAGGAATCCCGATCTCCGGCCAGCGCGGCGTAGCAGGCGTACTTGATCTCCTGACCGAGATCCTTGGAGTATCCCTTCGCGTAATGGTCCTCCAGATACAACGCGGCGCTCCTGGACCCGTTGCACGCGAGATACCTGAGCTTGCCGATGTCGTCCATATCATCGTAGAAGTTCTCGCCGAACGGCTTCCGGATGTAGAAGGTGTCCCTCGGAGCGTCATCATTCCTTTTCCCTTCCTCGACCGTCATGAACGCTTGGATATCGTATCATGTCATATCCCATACCTCGGGATGCTCGGAAACGGAGCGGGGAACATCAACACATCCGTAGTACAGAATCGAATGCGACTTCCGACCATCGCCGCACCGCTTCCAAATAACGCATTGGCCGATGGTCCGTACCGGAAACAGAGGGACCATCATGGACTCGGAATGGACGAATGAAGGTATGGTGATGAACAGCTGGACGTTCGGGCTGTTCAGACAGATATGGCAGGCCACCGGCAAGGACAGGGCATTCGGAGGCGGGTTCTCGATCCTTCAGGCAAAGGATTCCCCGGACAGGCTCGTGATAGAGGCCCAAGAAGAATACGGACAGGAGCTGTCCAGGAGCGAGGTGGAGAGATTGGTCCGCAATCTCCAGGAATGGCTGGAGACGGGGGATTCGACGTGTCCGCACGATGGGGACGAGTCCCTGCTTCCCGTGCCCGAAGGCTACAGCGATGAGGAACTCGACAGGATGGCTCTGGAGATGATCCGCAAAGCCGCGGAGGAATGCGACGTCGAGAAAGTGGTGCTCAGGACCGACAACGACGAAAAGAAGATCAGCTGGAGCCTCTTCGTACTCTGGGGAAGGGAGACCGTCTATACGGATACGATGCGCTTCCTCGATCTTTGCGGCTGGGCCGGAGACCATGCATACTTCTACTTCTCGGAGGAGGCGAGGGAGATCCGGAAGTACAGGGACTCCGTCTTCGAGACGGTCTATGAGAAACGGGGCGACAGCCGATCGGCTCGACGACCCTCGGGAATCCCCTTCTTCCAGGACCCGGAGACGCCCCTCGGCCAGCCCTATCCCCTGTTGGGCGGCCAGGCGGTACCATCTCGCCGCTTCCGCATCGGATTGAGGGACGCCCCGGCCCTTCTCGTACATCTCGCCGAGGTCGCACTGGGCTCCCGCATCGCCCTTCCCTGCGGCCTTCCTGCACCATTTGGCGGCCTTCCCGTATGATTGCGGTACGATCGTACCGCGGTAATACATCCAGCCGAGGAGCGCCCGGGCACCGGTAGAACCTCTGAACGCCGCCTTCCTGATGAGTCTGACCGCTTCCTCATCCGATCTCGGGACGCCGACACCGTTGAGATGATTCAATCCGCTTCTGTACAACGCTTCGGCGTTCCCGTGCAGCGCCCGTTCCAAAATGCCCATGTCGATATCTCCTTCGATCGGATTCAATCCGCGAAATACGGGGGGAGTTCCGTTATCTCATAGGGCCCGTCCATCTTCGGCAGCTTCAGCGGGGGATTGGTGCCTCCCGCATCCTCCACCATCCCGCGTAGCGCGGCCATCAGACAAGCCAGGTTACCATGGCCGATGGCACCCGCTCTCTCCCTGAACTCATCGTTGTTGATGACCGGGGCCAGGATGCCCGCGGCCTCCTCGAACGATATCTCGTGGAATCCGGCGTAGCTCTTCACGGAAGACTTCACCGAATCCCAGAAGAACGGCCCGGGACGGTTGATGATCTTGACCGCTTCCTCATCGGCCTTGGAACCGTTCACCCAATCGAACGTTATGGCTCTGTAATTGGTGCCCTTCCATCCGATGCGGTTGGACGCCGCCTTCCTCGCCGCTTCGAGCATGGACGCCCCCGAATCCGCCGACGGGACGTACAGATGCATCGGTGCCGAGATCGACTCCTTCGTCGGTCCTTCCGGTATCTCCCTTCCGTAGACCAGATGCTCGATGCATAGTCTGAGGACCCTTCTGATCTCCCCCATGCTGAGATTCTCGTTCTGGATGGGAGCCCCCCAGGTCGAGCCCCTCCAGCCCGCGGTGTATCCGGACGGCTTGAAGACGATCCTGGCGCGTCCGCTGTGGCATTCCTTCGGACGCGTGCATATCACATCGTCCTCGTAGCCGCCGTAGCTGTTCCTGTGTTCGGGATTCAGACAGACGCCCTTCTCATCGAATCCCGCGACCATCATCAGTAACCGCCATTCGGGACAGTCTGTAAGCATCTTCCCGTCGGCTATGCGATGGAGATCCCAATACGTGTCATGGCGGACATCGTCCGGGTAACGGGCAAGGAAAGTAGACGGCTCGTAGCCGATGGCGTACGATATCATGTCGGCCGCGTTGCGGTAGCCCTCTCCGACGAGGGCGAGGAGATCCCTCATCGCGGCATCCTCGTCCCTTTCGACGCCTATGCCGAAATAGAGGAGCACATCGCGGAGGAATCTGCGGTCCGTATCGTCGCGGTCCTCCGAGGGGTTCCCTGAGATGTCCCCGTATGTCGGCCAGGGCCTGTAG
>CAVIUM010000121.1:0-4746 GCA_963645865.1 Lachnospiraceae bacterium | reverse complement strand
CGGTCAAGGTCAGCGACGAGGTCCCGACCCGCGACGGCCACACCTTCCTCGGATGGTCCACCTCGAAGTCCGGGGAGCCCAGCATCATGCCCGGCTCCGTCCAGACGCTCGACGAGGGCGCCGACCTCACCGTCTACGCGCAGTGGATGATCAAGACGTCCAAGCTCTGCCTGTTGTCCGCGGGTTTGACATTCAAGACCCTGATCGCCGATTGGGGTTCCGAAGTCACCGTTCCCACGGACGTTCCGACGCGTGCGGGATTCACCTTCATAGGATGGTCCGCCACCGACGGGGCAGAGACCGCCGACTACTATGCCGGCTCGAAACTGACCCTCAAGGACGATCTGAACCTCTACGCCGTTTGGGACATGGATCCAGTGACGTACACCCTGACCTTCGACGCCAACGGCGGCGAAGGGATACCTGACCCCATGACCAGGATGACCGAGGACGAGAGATGCGTCTTCACCATCCCTTCGACCCTCCCTGAAAGGGACGGGTACAAGTGTATGGGATGGTCAGCATCCGAGAACGGGGAGCTGGAGTACGTCCCCGGAGACGAGATCTCCATCCCGTACGACGTTCCGAACACGACCCTGTACGCTTGCTGGAAGGAGTACATATCGTTCGCCATAACCTTCGACGCCAACGATGGACAGAACGCCCCGTCCCCCGCATCCGGGAGGACCCTCGGGGAAGCCATCGACATCCGCGTCCCGCTGGACGAGCCCGTCCGTTCCGGATACAAATTCCTCGGATGGGCGTACGATGCTGACGCGACGGTCGCAACAGTCCAGCCGGGACAGTCCGTGCGTGTGGACGGGAACACAACCCTGTACGCCGTATGGCAGAAACAGCCCGTGGTTTACTCGCTGAAATTCGACGCCAACGGTGGCGAAGGCGTGCCGACGGCCACGGCCATCCGCACATCCGCGAGCTCCGCGAGCATCATCGTTCCGGCGGGGACGCCGGAATGGGAGGGCCATGCGTTCATCGGATGGTCCGCATCGAAAACCTCCGTCACCGCCGAGTACGGAGCCGGGGATTCAGTGGACCTCACCGAAGACCATCCGATTCTCGCCCTGTACGCCGTGTGGAAGGAGATGACCTTGTACACCCTGTCTTTCGACGCCAACGGCGGCGAGGATGCTCCGGCATCCGTCACCGCATGGTCGCTGGATTCCGGCTACGACATGATCATCCCATCCGACGCGCCGACCAGCGATCTGTGCCGTTTCGTCGGTTGGGCCGCGTCCGAGGACGCGGAGACCGCCGACGTGGAACGTGGCGGTTCGTATCACATGACCGAACCCAGCGTGACCCTCTACGCCGTTTGGGAGTGGACGACGGAGATGTCATTCTCCCTGACCTTCGCCGTTGGGGAGGGGACCGGAGCTCCGCAGTCCCTGTCCGGTACGGCGTTCGCGCCGTCCCTGACCTTCGCCGTTCCGTCGGATGTTCCGACCTGGGAGGGCCATGAGTTCGCCGGATGGTCGCTGTCCGAGAAATCGGAGGTTGCCGACTACGTCGCCGGGGAGAGGATAATCCTGACGTCGGAATCCACCGTCCTTCACGCGGTATGGAAGGTGATCGTCACCTACACCATCACCTTCGACGCCAACGGCGGCGAGGATGCGCCCGGGAACGTCGTCGGAACATCAACCAGCGGTTCGTGCGAGCTGACGGTCCCTGAAAAGGAACCCACCAGGTCCGAGTACAGGTTCCTCGGATGGTCCGTATCGAAGGAGACCGTCGTACCGGAGATCGAACCCGGCCGGGTCCTGACCGTCACCGAGGACATGACGCTCTACGCCATCTGGAACGAGGTCGTCACTTTCACGTTGTCTTTCGACGCCAACGGCGGCGAGGATGCGCCGGCATCCGTATCCGACGATTCGGACGCGGGTTCATGCGCTCTTACCATTCTTGAGGGAATCCCGACGAAAGCGGGCCACACCTTCCTGGGATGGTCTCGTGACCGCCAGGCGACCGAAGCGGAGTACCAGCCGGGCGCATCGGTCACGCTGACCGTCCGTTCGCTCACGCTCTACGCTGTTTGGCAGATCTTCCCCTACGTGGAGTTCTCCGGACAGTCCGAGATCACCGTCATAGTCAACACTACGGAGTCTTCGACCGTCGCCTGGACGCCCGCGGATGCGACCGTCGTTGCCGACGGTCCCTCTTGGATGGAGTTCAACGCCGGAACCATCACCATAGACGCGCCCGCCTACGAGGACGTCGGGGTCCTGACCCTGACGGCCACCGCCGACGGATGCACCGAAACGACTTGGACGCTGACCGTCCGCGCGATCCCGCCGGAGGATGCCGCGCTTGTGACCTTCAAGGGCAACGGCGCGACGGATTCCTTCGCATTCGCGGTCCAGGGCGGGAAGCTGACCGCCCCGTCGGAACCGACCCGCGACGGATTCGCCTTCGCGGGATGGTACACCCAGACAGGGGAGAAGTACGACTTCGAAGCGCCCGTGACGGGCAGTATGGTCCTCGTCGCCCATTGGGACGATGCGGATTCCGGGAGTTCCTCGCTCATCGCATGGATCCTCGCGGGGATACTGGCCGTCGTGATTGGATTCGTGGTCGCAAGGAGGTTCATCTGATGGACAGGAAGATGATGATCGTCGCGTTCGCCGCCCTCCTGGCGGTCACGGCCGTGGCCGTCGTCGTCGGGTCCGCTTCGGCGGATTCCGACGCGACGGCATACGGCACCGACGTACAGCCGTACGCCGGGATAGACGTGACCTACGAAGAGCTGGACGACGGCGCGATCTACTATATCGTGAAAGGCGGGTCCGTGTCGATCTCGTTCGCCGGGATAGAGGCGAGCGGGATGGAGACGGACCTGGCCGGGTCCGGGCTGACGACGGACTACGTGGATGAGAGGATCCACGGGACGTTGCAGAAGTCGGCGACCGTGACCATCGGGGAAAAGACGATAAGGCTGGATGCTTCGGAGTCGGCCACGACCCTTCCGGTATACGGTTATACGACGGAAACGGTCAACGAGGGAAAACTCGCCGACGCATACATCCAGAAATCGTACACTGCAACGTACACATTCTCTAACAAATGGAATGAGGCTGCCACTATCGGGATGCCCACGGATTTGAGCGGGTATGGATTGACAGTCACAGCGAAGAAATCCGGAGGTTCGTGCATTGTCACAGTGACGGGTACCCCGTCCAAAGGCGCCGATTCGCTCGAAATCAGCATCGTCGAGGGCAAGAGCGGAATCGGTGGAACCGCCGCGACGAGGTACTGCCACGTGATCACCCTGACGATCAAGGATACCTTCACCATAAACTATAACGCCAACGGTGGTTCGTGCTCCAAGTCCTCGGACACGGTCAAATACGGATCCACCGTCACACTTCCGAGCGCCACCCGTACCGACCACTCATTCCTGGGATGGTACACCCAGGCCAGCGGAGGAACGTATCGCGGGACCTCGAACGACACCTACGACCCCATCGCCCATTACACCGTGGACCAATCCATCACCTTCTACGCGCAGTGGGAGGAGGACACGGCCCCCGTGACCTCGATAAAGATCTCCGGCGCAACCAGCGTCAAGGTCGGCATCTCGACCACCCTGACCGCCCGCACCGATCCTGACGACGCCAAGGACCACCGCGTCAATTGGTACGTCAACAGCGGATCCAGCTATGTGAGCATAACATCGACCACGGACACGACATCTGGAGGGACGTGCACGATCAAGGGACTGGCCAAGGGTACGGCCACGATCCGCGCACAGGCGCAGGACGGGTCCAACGTCTACAAGGACTACACCATAACCGTCACCGAGGCTTCGAGCGTCACGTATTACACATTCACGTTGACGTATGATGCCAACGGAGGCACGGGAGCCCCGTCCAAATTCTCGACCACCACTACGGGTACGACATACAACGCATCCGTCTCCACCGTCAAACCGTCATGGTCCGGCTATACGTTCCTCGGATGGTCCACCGACCCATCCGACACCACCGCCGAGTACGTCGGCGGCGACCAGATCTCATTGAGATCCGGAAAAACCACAACCCTCTATGCCGTGTGGGAGGAGATCCAGACGATATGGACCCTGACCTTCGAAGCCAACGGAGGCACGGGCGGTCCGAGCAAAATGACCGCTCTCGAAGCGGGAACCAGTCACACTTGGACCCTGCCTGCCACCGTCCCAAAGCTGTCCGGTTGCGAGTTTGCGGGATGGGCTCGCAGCGAAACCGCCGTCGTCGGGGCATACCAGGCGGGAGGAGAGTACGTCTCCTACGTCCAGGATGCGGTTCTATACGCTGTTTGGGAGGTCGAGAAGACCGGGTACGAGTTCCACCTGATCTTCGACGTTGGAGAAGGTTCCGGAGGTCCCGGTACCATCGACATGACCGCCGAGACAGTATCTAAGGACATAAGGATCCCAGAGACCCAACCCACCAGGACCGGATACGACTTCCTCGGATGGGGAATCAACGCTGGAACCTCCGACGTCAACTGGCTACCGGGCGAGACCTACACGTTCAATCCGGGTACCACTACCCTCTTCGCCGTATGGAAGCAATATACCTACGTCCTGACGCTCTACTCAACCACCGAGTCCGGCTCATACAGGACGGTCGAGGGAGTAGGAGTCGGCGAGGTATCGGTCACGATCCCCTCCGACTACGTCCCGACCCTCTCGGGATACACCTTCGACGGCTGGCAGACCAAGGATAGATCCACGACATACCAGCC
>CAVIUM010000120.1:0-4762 GCA_963645865.1 Lachnospiraceae bacterium | reverse complement strand
TTAAGTTGTATTCATCCATCTGCCGCGCATGAACGCCGAAGAGATGAGGAAGGAAGCCGACTCGATACGCCCGTCCGACCCCGTGAGAGCCGCCGAGCTGTACGCGGAAGCGTCCGATATGGGCGATGCGCAGGCCTCATCCTCGCTCGGCTACATGCTCATGGTCGGAGAAGGGGTCGGTAAGGACCTCGGGAAGGCCGTCGGATATCTCAGGAAGGCGGCTGACGCCGGCGATGCGAGAGCGTTGGTCAACCTCGGGAACCTGATTCTTGAGGAGGATCCGACGGAAGCCCTGAGATGCTTCGAAACCGCCGGGGAGGCGGGCAGCGTCACCGCGATGATGAACGCCTCCGTGATGTACCGCACCGGCGCCGGGATCCCGATGGACGCTTCCAAAGCTGTGTACTGGCTGGAGAAGGCGTCGGAGTCCGACGTGTCGGCCATGTCCATCCTGGCGCACATCCTCCGCACGGGGGAGAACGTCCCCGCCGACAAGCCCCGCGCCGCCGGACTGTACCGCAGGGCGGCGGAACTCGGCGATGCCGATTCCCAGTACGACCTGGCGATGATGCTCGATTCCGGCGACGGGATCCCCATGGACCGTGAAGAGGCCGAGAAATGGTTCCGCGAATCCGCGTCCCGGGGGGACAACGACGCCCGCCTGTGCCTCGGAGGGATCCTGTACGAGCGCGGCGACTACGCCGGGGCCGAGGAGGTCTTCACGGACGCGGCCATCGACGGCGACCCCAAGGCGATGTACAACCTCGCTCTGATCTACGCCGGAGGGAACCTCGGGACCCCCGACATGGGGAAGGCGAAGGAATGGCTGGAAGGCGCATCGGACATGGGGTTCGCCTACGCCCAATCCATGCTCGGGACGATCCTCCTGGATGAGGGGAGGAAGAACGACGCGATCGATCTGCTGAAGAAGGCCGCCGGGCAGAACGAGCCCGTGGCCATGTACAACCTGGGCGCCCTCGCGCTATCGGGCCAGATGAAGATGGACGACCGCGAAGCGATCGGATATCTCGTGAGAGCGGCGGAATCGGGTGTGCCGGAGGCCGCCGAGCTCCTCGGCAGGCTCTCCGGACAGGGATTGATCCGATCGCGACCGGTCCAGAAGCTCTTCCAGAGATTCGATCTCGAAAGTGCACGGGATCCCTTCGACGCCGGGAACGTGGCGGTCCACGATGGCGCAGTCTATGCCGAACGCCTCAGCGGCCTTCGAATCGTTCTTGCTGTCACCGATGTACAGCGCCCTCTCCTTCGGGATGTCGAAATGGGAGAACGCCAGGGCGATGGGGTCGGGGGAGGGCTTATGAAACTCCGTCTCGTCCCATCCCACGACCACTTCCGCGATGCCGTCCAGACCGCAGTCGGCCATCAGGTTCTCGATCTTGTACCTCCGCTTGCCCGACGCGATCCCTATGCGCTTCCCCTCGGACCTGAGCGCCCTCAGGACCCCGGGGGTCTCCGGGAACGGCTCCGCTCCCTTGTACGCGTCGGATTCCACGACCTTGTAGAACCTGTTGATGAAGTCCTCGCGGACGGTCGGGTCCTCGGATACGGTGGCGAAGATGTCGTCCATCGACATCCCCAGATACTTCCCGAAGTGGGACGGGTCGTAATCCACGCCGAGGGCGGGGAGGGACTCCTTCAGGATCGCCTCTATCCCCGTCCTGGTGTCGAACAGGGTGTTGTCGAAGTCGAACAGGTAGAGGTCGTAGTCCTTCATCTCGTCCCCACGTAGATGTTGACGGCGCCGAAGCTCTTCACGTAGAACCTGGCGTCCTCGAATCCGGCCTTCTTGAATATGGCGACCATGTCGTCGCCGTACGGGAACCCCTCGATGGACGAAGTGAGCCAATCGTAGGCGGGCTGCTTGCCGTCGATGACCTTGCCCTTGTCGTACTTGCGGCCCTTCTTCTTGATGCGGCGCATGTAGATGTCGTAGAAGAAGCGGATGAACCTGTTGTCGGGCTTGGACAGCTCGGCGACCACGACCTTCCCTCCGGGGGCGAGGACGCGGTGCATCTCGGAGACCGCCTTCTGGATGTCGGTGACGTTGCGGAGCATGTATCCCGATGTGACGAGGTCGAAGGATCCGTCGGGGATGTCCAGGTTCAGGGCGTCACCGACCCTCCAATCGATCTTGCAGGGGAGGTCGAGATCCGCCTCCTTCCTCTCCGCCAGCTCGAGCATCCTGGGCGTGATGTCCACACCGACGACCGTTCCCTCGGGTCCGGCGTTGCGCGCCACGTGGAACGCTATCTCGCCGGTGCCGGTCCCGACGTCCAGGCACCTCTTGCCGGAGATGTTCCCGGCCTTCTTCATCATGAACCTGTGCCAGCCCTGCACCATGTGCATGGACATGATCTCGTTCATCTCGTCGTAGTAGTCGGCGATCTCGGTGAATACGTCCTTGACGTACTCCTCCTTGCCTTCGAACTGGTTGCCTTTCTTCTCCTCCGTCATGTCAGATCACCGGAATCAGAATCTCTTGGATAACATAGCCGACGACCAGCAGGAGACCGAAATGCCAGTTCATCCTGAAGGCCAGCGGCACGAGCATGAAATTGGCGTGCGGGTCCTCGGAGGACCGCATCGCGTTGTTGTAGAGGACGCGCATGTCGTAGAGGGACAGCAGCGCCAGGAGGCACGCGACGGGCGCGGCCCCTATTATCACTAAGATCACCAGCAGAGGGAACGCGACGGCGTTCTCGGCCAGATACAGCTTCTGTGCCCCCTCGCGGGTCAGATGGCTGCACAGCGTGCGCACCCCCGCGTCCTTGTCCTCCTGGTAGTCGCGGGTCTCGTTGCCGCAGAGGACCGCGGTTATCAGGAACGAGTTGGGCAGGGAGATCAGCAGCGTCTCCATGGAGAAGGCTCCCCCGGACATCACGCAGTACGTCCCCAGGGGCATCAGGATGCCCATCATCAGGAACACCACCGGCTGTCCGAGCCCGTGGTACTTGTACGCCACTCCCGTGGTGTACATACCGGCGCCGGCGACCCCGATCAATCCGTAGACCAGGATGTTCCATCCGGAGTACCATATGAACACCAGGCCGCACCCGCAGACCGCCAGGAGACTGAGGATGCCGGCCATCTTGACCTTGTGAGGCTCCAGAACGCCTGTCACCAGCTCGGGGGAGCGGGTCTCGTTCTCGACCGTGTCGGTGCCCTTCTTGTAATCCCCGTAGGTGTTGAGAAGGTTCGTCGCCGATTGTATCAGACAACCGGCGACAACGATCAGGAGGAACACCAGCCATCCGACGGCATCGAAGGCGCTGTCATGGTAGGCGACGGCTCCGCCTATCAGAACGGGCACGACGGCGCCGTGCAGCGTCCACGGCCTCAAAGCGTTCCACCAACCGGCCTTGACCGGCTTGACCTGGGGCATGTACGCGGGAACGGCATCACCCACTTAAAGGGTGGGACAGGAACGGCGACGGGTCGCTTTATGTACAGGCTCCGATACGTTCCCCATGGAAGTCCAGGTTAGACCCTATGAGGAGCGGGACCTGCCGTCCATGACGGCGATCTGGAACCGCGTCGTGATGGACGGACAGGCCTTCCCCCAGGACGAACCCGTATCGGACGACGAAGCAGAGGGGTTCTTCGGATCGTTCGAGCACTGCGGTGTCGCCGAGACGTCCGACGGCAGGATCGTGGGCATGTACGAGATCCGCCCCAACAACGTCGGCAGGTGCGGGCACATCGCCAACGCCAGCTACGCCGTGGATCCCGATTCCAGGGGGATGCACGTGGGGAGGGCGATGGTATCCGACTCCCTCGTGAGGGCGAAGGAGCTCGGTTTCCGCATCATGCAGTTCAACGCCGTCGTGAAGGAGAACGCCAACGCGAGGCACCTGTACGAGAGCCTCGGGTTCAACCTCGTCGGGGAGATTCCGGGCGGATTCAGGAGCCTGGACGGGAGATACCATGACATCTGCGTCTACTACCACGGGCTGTGAGTGCAGCCATCACTACGGCAGATGCCTGATAAGGGCCTTCCTCGCCGGGATGGCCATATCCATCGGCGGATGCGTCTACATGGCCTGCGACGTGAAGTGGGTCGGGGCCATCCTGTTCTCCGTTGGACTGATGACCGTCGTGGCGTTCGGATTCGACCTGTACACCGGGAAGATCGGATACGCGGTCGAGAAGCCCCTGTCCTACATGAAGGACATAGTGGTGATCATAATCGGGAACTTCATCGGGTGCATGCTGGTCGGGCTGATGATGCCCTACGACGCCGCGGGACCCGCCGTGGACGCGAAGCTGGCGCTCGACTGGTACCAGGTGGTCTTCAAGGGGGTCATATGCGGCATACTGATGTTCATCGCCGTCGACTTCTACAAGCAGAGGAAGAGCTTCCTGGCGATCTTCTTCTGCGTGCCCGTGTTCATCCTGGCCGGGTTCGAGCACTCCATCGCGGACATGTTCTATTTCTGGTCCGCGAGGGTGATGACGCCCGAGGCGCTGATCTTCATCGGCCTCGTGATAATCGGCAACGGCATCGGCGGGATGCTGATCCCGTTCTGCCGGAAATACATGAACGAACCCGAAGGTTCGTGAGTGCAAACAGGGCCTGCGGCATGGTCCGCGGGTCCGATTCCATCAATTTTGCAGAATCGGACGCGAAGAGCTCACGCTCGAGGGGGATGGATGGTAAAAGTGAGTGGTCCCCTTGAGATTCGAACTCAAGACCTCCCGGTTATCAGCCGGGCGCTCCAACCAGGCTAAGCTAGGGGACCGC
>CAVIUM010000119.1:0-4806 GCA_963645865.1 Lachnospiraceae bacterium | reverse complement strand
AATGGACCATTTCGGTAGGATCAGCACGTTATCCGAGGTATCCTTAACCGCGTCCGTGTACACGGTCACCCCGTCGCCCCGCTCGCTGAATTTGTCCCAATATAGGATATTGCCCTTAACCCAATAGCGGTACCTGATGCCATCCTTTAAGAGAATCCACGGCCCCGGCTTCGCGCCCTTCGGGACTGGCTTAATCAACGCTAGCATCGGGTCCTCCGTCTCACTGGCGTAATCCGCGTATTTGCCCGCCACGTAATTCTCGGTCCACGGGTTCGCAGCATCGATAGACATCCTATACCCGCGTGCCCTCTCGATGACGTTCCGCCCCGCGCAGATCGTCACATCCTGACCCGCCTCGGGATAGATTTGGTATTGAACAAAATAGGGATTTGACCCCTCCGTGAAGTTGCTCGAGCAAATGATCCGAGCGTTGGGGTTGCCCGCCAGTACCGTTTTAGACAGTGACATGAGGCCAATCGCGGGCATCGGCGGGTATCTGCGGTCCTCAGGCATGAATTCATCGAGGACCATCAGGATCGTTCTCGGATGCGCCCCTCCGCGCCGATTACCGAAGGTACTGATGGCCTGAAAGTCTATGATTTTGTCAGCCGCCTTTTTGTCATCGGAAGAATACACACCGTCGGGGAAGGCCATCCACTCGGAGGGGCACCAACCGAAACGCTTTGCATCCGCTAAAAAGGATTCCGAAAATCTGCGGTCCTGAACCTCGATATCCTTATTGCGCAGCCACATGGTCCGCAGGCCGAACCGTTGATAAAGTAGACACGCCAAGAGAAGCTCCGCGTCGGTTTTACCCATACGACGCGCCCCGATTATCCACGCGATCAGCCAGCTATCGAAGATTGGCTCTAGCTTGAGAAAATTGTAGTATCCGCTATTTTCTCCGATGATGCGCATGCAATATCTTATCGGAGATTCGCGGATCCATTCTTTCGCCACATAGTCGTAATACGCTTCCGCCTGCGCCCATTGTTGTCCGTATTCCGGTATATCCATCGTCACCGCCTCAATCTATAGATCATGTTGTCGTTAAGCGTGTGTTGCCGTTCCCGAAGGATGACCCCGCCCGGTACATTCTCGGGAATCAGCTTCATCGTGTTTACATTGTCAGGATTGAGGCCGTTATCCAAATAGATCCTCCGAAGCCACTCCGACTTTATCCGGTAATCCTCATGTCCTAACGCGATTCCAGTCATGCAAATCTTACTAGGGTCATCCAGCAATTCCACCCACATCCCCACGGGGACCCCGTTGTTATCAACATTTTGCGGGACGCCTGCGGCCGCCATCGAGACGTCTTTCAGGCTATGGATTTCTCCATCCTCCGAAAGAATTTCGATGTATCTCTTGAATCCGCCTTCATAGATCACCGTCGGGCGACTCTCAATGCCCCACGTTCCCCTATGTTCCCCATGTACCGAAATTGGGGATTCGACGGGTTCGCCGAAATGGATAACGCTATCCGTGTCGCAGTGGATGACATTCTCCGTTCCGACGGCTTTACAATTGTCCAGTAAGGTACGTCTGGCCCACGCGGTGACGAACATCGCGAAAGGAAGGTACGCATCGTTATTTTCATTGACGCCCGGCTCCGAGATCCATTTCCAAAATTCATCATCCTCGGAATACTCCAAATGGACAATTTCAGTTTCAGGGGCTAGCGCGAAGCGCCCATAAAGAGAATTGATCATCAGCTTAGACGTGATGTACTCGAGGGACCCCTTCGCCGCCTTCTCTTTTTTCTCGGTCCAGTAGTCCAGATACTCGGTGAAAATGCCCGTTTTGGACTTGAAAATCCAATAGACGGGTTCCCAGTCTTTATCATACTCGATATCGTACCATTCGCTTAATAGGTCCAAATCCACGTTCGTTAGTATCATTTCGTGATATTCCTGCGTGAAAATCACGGGTTCGCCCGTCTTTAAGCCCTCGATCTGATTGTCATAGCCATTTTTAAATTGGAACCAAGGAAACATCCCTTCTTTAAGGTCCAATTTTATCATTGTATGGACGATATACAACATGCCCGGAATCGTCGGAGGCTTATCGGAGACTATCGGAAGTCCTATCGGAAGCTCCGATTTATCCATTTTACCGCCATACATGTTATGGACGTCCTCGTGGGTTATCGGCCTCTCCGACGTCGCAACATTACGGCCCTGATGCATCGAAATGTTCAGCCCGCCAGCATAACCCCGACGCCAGAACATATCCAAGTCGAGATCTACGTGGGGAAAATACTCGTCCCATTTGAGGTTATTCGGATAGTAACGCTTGGATTTCGGCCGTTTCTGTCTAAGGAACTCCTGCGCGTGTTGCCAAGTATCCCCGCTGGCCGTTGCCTTACGGAACCCCTCTCTATGGAGGTGACGCATCGCCACCGCGACGATCCTCGCATCATTATCGATATAAGTCCAGTCCTCCGACCCTTCGGAGTAGTCCAACGTCTCGCTCCAACCGGGTAGAAAACCGTCCCTCGGAGACTCGAGCTTTTTCATCCCGATCGATTTTGCCAGCGACTTGAGATTACCCGGTTGCTTCTTCATCGAGTCCCGAAAAGTCAAGGACCCCGCATAAAGTCCGCATCCGGTATCGGCCAATTTTATTTGGATGGGATTACCGCGCCTCATGGTGATTTCGAGGGATAAGAGATTATCGTCGGCGAATTTCTGGAGCTCGCTCTTGAAAAATTGGAGGTCGTATTTCAGGTTATGAAAATAGATATAGATCCGCCCGTGCTTGGACGCCCACAAATCCCCTATCGTCTCCATCCAACTCCGAAGGTCCCGTCCGTGGATCTCTCTCATGCCATTGCTAAGGCTCCACTGACAGATCCAAGCGGTCACCCCATCATTATCCGTCTCGAAATCCGCCCCGTAAACGTGTTCGTCCGTGTCCGTGTGCATCCCCTCACGTCCGATCACGCCGATTGAAAGAGTCTATCGTAGCTCTCTATCAATAGCTTAACATCCTCGTCCTTCGCGCCCTCATTGACGAATACGCCCTGACTAGTCGTATTGATACCCTCATACTGGAAAAATGCCTCGAAAATCAAATCGTTATCCTCATACATCCGCGCCAATTTGTACGCGTCCATCGATTCCAGCTTAGCGTACGTCGCAGCATCGACCTGCAACGTCTGCGCCATCCCGAGAATCCCCTTCTTCAACCCTTCTCCTTTTCTACCCATCCAAGCGGATTGCATTTTGACCGTCTTATAGGACCCCTTGACTAGTTGGGTTGTTTTTGCACGTGCCGCCGCGCGGGTCACCTGCGGAGCGATCAGGACCTGACGCCCCTTACGACTCTCGACGGTGACCTTCGCGCGTGCGATGCCCCTATTCTTTTTAGTTGCCATTTTCAACCTCCTTTATCCGGTATACGGATGTCGTCATGTTAGCCCGATACCCCGAGGCCGCATACCCGACGATCTCAACGCGCCCGGTATCGGTCGCTTTACGGAGTTGCCCGCAGACTTCGCAACGGCTGAATCCGGTAATAAACGCTATCTCCGATGCCGTGTATTCTATGCCCGGCTCCATTTTCGCTAGGATCCGCTCGAGTTTCGTATGAGGGTTGTACATGCGCATCATTTCACCCTCGTATAATAGACGCGCCCGTTACGCTCGGACTTCTCCACGAATCCCCTACTCTCCGCGATGTGCATGAGCATCCGGCTATAGCTCGGAGTGTCCCCGCCGATGCGGGCGACCGTCTCTATCAGGTACGGCCGTCCCACATCCAGCTTTTGGGTGACCGCCATCGCATAGTATACGACGGAGGGGCGGGCGGTCAGCAACCCGCATGAGGCTTCGCCCGTCATTCCAAGTCCTCCCCGTCCTCGAGGATTCCGCAGATCTCGAGGTTTATCTCCGCCTGCGTCTTAGCCAGCCTCTTATAGATCAGGCTGACGAGTTCGGGCATGTCATCCGGAAAATTGGGGATGACGTCTATCGTAGCGGGGATTCTCGGAGGATACCCGCTTAGGTCGATCTCTCCGAGACGGATGGTTACGCGCCCGCCATTCACGGTCATTCGTCATCCTCCTGATCCTCGTAATCATCGAATCCTTTTGCCTCGACATACTTAACCAACATCCCGCAGTTAGGGCAAAAGAAAAGTTCGTCGTCCAGATCCTCGCTGATGAAATGGGTCATCGTGAAGCTACACTTGGGGCATTTCATCCTACCATCCCCTCGAGTTCCTGCGCGATCGCTTCCACCTCGTCGTCCGTCCAGTTGTGGAGGGCGCACATGGACCGATGGAAATCCCTTACGCTCTCGGGCCTCCATCCGAGGGCGTGGAGCTTTTCGGCCTCCGCGCGTGCGTCTATCACTCCATCCCCTCCATCATCGCTATGATCTCGTCCGTCTCCGCATCGGTCAGGTCGTAATACGACTTGAGCCATTCGCGGTCCTCGGGGCGCCATCCTCCGTCATGGAGCTGCGCCGCTATCGTCCCGGCCGTCTCCGTGGAGTTCATTCCTCCGCCTCCTCGAGCTTTTCCTTCTCGTCCTCGAGGGCCTCCATGGACAGTCTCGCGTTGGCTTTGACCATTTCCGCGAAGCTGATGATATCGTTCGCGTCGCTGATGACCCTCTTAGCATTGCGGATCATTTCGCGGTATGCCTTCATCGATTCCTCGAAACCCGGTATCATGCGTCCGTCACCTCGATCTCCTTAGCATTCTCTTCGCGCGACTGGAGAATCTCCGACATTATGCAGTAGGTCCCCTGATGCCAGATCGTGCGCATCATCATGACGACGGACCCGCTGAAATGTTCGC
>CAVIUM010000118.1:0-4893 GCA_963645865.1 Lachnospiraceae bacterium | reverse complement strand
CTTCGTTCCTATGGAGATGTTGACGAAGCGCAAGGGATCACCTATCCGGCGGCTAGTTGGATGTTATTTCCAATCGGGTCGGGTGTATTAATAGTGACTACAACAGGACAGGATGAGACACGAGACGGTCGACAGGTAAATGGTCAAAACTGACAACTTCGGGAGCCTTTCTCGATCCAATCGGGGCCGCTACTCTTCTGTTGAATGCCAGCGTCAGTCCTTGTACTGACACATCTAAAAACATATGGACGAAAAGGAGCACAAAGTAATGGAGAATACATCCTTTAATACCACCACACCGATTGGATGGCTCATCCAATGGTTGTGACCACATGGACAAGAAACAAGTGACAGTGATTGCTGTTGTTATGGTCATTATAATCGCGGCCGCCACCGCCTTTGCTGTGACCAACAATAACAGCAAGACGAAATACAGTGCGGAGCTCACCCTCCTGGATGATGATTTCTCGCCGTGCCTCATGGTCTATGGGAACGTGAACGAGGACCTCACCATCGACGAAAAGGATGTCGAAGTCCTCGAGAAGGCTCTCAAGAACGGAACCGCCAACACCCTGAAGTTCGCCGATGCCAACAACGACGGCAAAGTGGACCAGGACGATGTCGAATACATCAAGGAGATCATCAACGCCACCGTCGACGACCCCGTGACCGTGAAGCACCTGAACAGGTTCTCGGACGGAGACTACTGGACCGAATCCCAGTACCCGATCGACTCCTTCGCCATGAGCGCCAGCGCGAACATGGTCATGATGATGAAATACGCCGGGATCAAGGATGAGATCAAAGCCATCGCATACTACAGCAAGATCGACTCCAGCCTCTACGCGGATTACCAGTATCTCTTCAGCGACAGCACCAGCAAGTTCGATGTCAACAACTCGTACAAGTACCTCGTCGGCGCTTCCGCAGGATACTTCGCCGAGGAACTCGTCGTGAACCACATCAACGACGACGGGATCACCGCCATCATCACCGCGGACAACTCCAGCACCTACCTGGTCGGAAAGGGCACCAAGACCTACGGGATGACAGAGGAGGAGGCCACGGACCTCGGACTCAGCGTCATCAGGGTGGCCGCGGCCGCCACCGATCCCGCCTCGTACCTCTCCGACCTCGCGCTTCTGAACTTCTTCTGCCAGAAGGACGTGTCGAAGATCCAGTCCATGACCGACTGGTACCAGAAGACCATCAAGGATCTGAACTCCAAACTCACATCCAATGTGGGCAAGAAGATGGACCAGGTCAACATCGCGGTATCCTCGTCCACGAGCTACTCGAAGTCCAGCGACGGCACCGTCAGCACCTACAACTACATCAGCTCGGACACGTCCGACTACACCTCGGCCGTCGTATCCGCCGGGGGCAACTTCGCTCTGAAGGGATACGACTTCAAGGGATCCAGCTCTTCCGCGAAGATGACCGACCTCGGGAAGTGGCTGGTCGACTACGACATAGACAAGCTGATCGTCATCAAGACCGGATCCGGATTCAGCTGGTACGGAGGCACCGCCCTCACCACCGGCCTGACGACCGTGCAGAACTGCGCCCTGGCGTTCAGCGACTCCGAGCCGTACTACAACAACGAAGTGTACGTCCTCAGCGGAGACATGCCCGTCATCCTCAGGACCGTCTACGCCGCGTGCATCCTGTACCCCGACCTCTTCACCAAAGAGTGGGCGGACAACCTCAACGTCGAGCACTGCACCCAGTTCCTGGGCCTGGACGAGAGCGCAGTCCGTTCCGGACAGTACTACGTCAGCATGGCCGACATGGGCCTCTCGGGCCACTGATTCAAACCGATGGGGGAAACCCCATCATTCCTTTCCATCTAGGGGCGAACGGATGAACGGGGCGGGGCTGGAATCTTTCAAGACGGAATACAAGCAGCACACCGCCAGAAAGGTAGCGTTCATCCTCGTCTGCGCCATTCTCGCATTCATCGGAGTGGCGACATCCGTCGTGGTCGGAGGCTACGAGATCACAATTGGAAGGGTCTACGAGTCGATATGGGATCACATAACCGGGGTCGAACTGACGCCGTACACCAGAGAATGGTACGACGATCGGATCATCTGGTACGGAAGGATGCCACGCGTCCTCTTCGCACTCGTGGCAGGAGTGGGACTGGCCGTATCGGGAGTCACGATGCAGAGCATCATGAAGAACCCCCTCGCCGACCCGTACACCACGGGAGTGTCCTCCGGAGCGTACTTCGGGGTGGCCCTGAGCATCGCGATGGGACTGTCCGTGATGAACTCCACCGATTCCGTACTCAACGCCCTCATCTTCGCTCTGATCCCCGTCTCGATAATGATCGCCCTATCCACGAGGACTAACGGGTCCGTGGCCACCATCATCCTCGTCGGTACCGCGCTGAGCTACATGTTCAACGCCTTCAGCACGCTCATACTGGTCAGCACCGACGCGGATACGCTGGCCAACGTCTACAAATGGCAGGTCGGGTCGTTCAGCGACATGGGGTGGCCCGAACTCAAAATGGTGGCCATCGCGGTCATCGTCGGATCCGTCGTGATCCTCCTGCTCTCCAAGAAACTCAACATCATGAGCCTGGGCGACGAAAACGCCATCAGTCTGGGCCTGAACATCAAGCGTCTCCGCATCATCTGCCTGGTCGTGATGGCGGTCATGGTATCCTTCATCGTGGCGTTCTCCGGCATAGTGGGATTCATCGGACTGATCTGCCCCCACATCATCAGATTGGTCATAGGCTCGGACAACCGCTTCGTCATACCGGCCGCGGCCGCATTCGGTGCCGCGTTCCTCCTGTTCGCGGACACCGCGGCCAAATGGATGTCCTATGTCGACGCCGTCCCCGTCGGGGTCGTGGCATCCCTCGTGGGTGCACCCGCATTCCTGATAATCCTTATCCACAACAGGAGGGAGATCTGGTGACCCGCAGAGAGGTCGAGGATTATCACAGCAACATGAGGAAGTCTGCGCTGTGGATAGCGGGCACCATCGTCGTCATCATCATCCTGTTGCTCCTGTCTCTGTCGGCATCCACCATCAAGATCGGGATCCTGGAGAGCTTCGGGATCCTTGTCGACCACCTCTCGGGGGTCGAACCGTCGGGGTACCTTCCGACCCTGAAGGACAGGATAGTGTTCGACCAGAACGTTCCCCGCGCCATAGGGGCGATTCTCGCCGGTGCGGTCCTGGCCACCAGCGGCGCCGCACTCCAGAGCCTCATCAGGAACCCTCTGGCGGACCCGTACACCCTCGGGATATCGTCCGGCGCCATGTTCGGTATGGTCCTCTTCACGGGACTCGGCATCAGTGTGGTTCCGTTCATATCCTCCTCGGATGCGATGATAGCCAACGCCTTCGTCATGGCCCTGATTCCGACATGTGTCATCATCCTCATCGCCGCGTTCAAGAAAGTCACCGCCACGATGATGATCCTGTGCGGGATTGCCGTGATGTACGTCTTCACGGCCCTGACGACGCTGATCAAATACTCCGTCGAACCGGAGACCTTGGCGTTCATCTACGAATGGTCCATCGGATCCGTGTCCGGACTCTCGTGGGGGAGCCTGACCAAGATGGTCGTCGCCCTGTTCATCGTCAGCGTGCCCATGTTCTTCATCCACAGGAGAATCGACATCGTGGCCCAGGGCGACGAGGGCGCGATATCACTGGGAATCAGACCCAACAGACTCCGCATCATCAGCCTCGTGTTCGTCTCGCTCAGCACCGCAATCATCGTGTGCTACACCGGAACGATAGGTTTCGTCGGACTCGTGGCACCCCATCTGGGGCGCATAGCCGTAGGTTCCACATCGAAGGTCCTCATCCCCACATCCGCGGCAATCGGTGCGATGATGGTCCTGGGAGCGGACTACATAGTGCGCCTTGTGGCCCCGTCGCTTCCTGTAGGGGTCATCCTGGCATTGGTGTGCAGCCCCATATTCATCTATGTCCTCGTCAAAATGAGAAAAAACGCATGGTGATCACTTGTCGATAATCAGAGAACAGACATCTGCAGAGAACATCTGGTGCAAGGACGGAGCGAACATCACCATCAACGGGGTCCATTTCTCATACGGGGAATTCCCGATTCTCAAGGGGATCAATCTAGACATCGACGGACCCGAACTCATCTCGATCCTCGGACCGAACGGCGTGGGGAAATCCACGTTGATCCGTTGCCTCAACAAGATCCTCTCCCCCACCGCCGGTTCCGTCCTGGTGGACGAGGTCGACATCAAGAACGTCCAGGTCAAGGAGCTCGCCAAGATCATGGGGTATGTCCCCTGCGCCACCGGGACATCGTTCCCCATAACCGTGGCCGACGCCGTGCTGATGGGGAGGTTCCCGCATCAGAAATACGGCTCCATCGACCGCGACCTGGAGATCGTCTACGAGACTCTGGATTCGCTGGGCATAACGGATCTGGCGATGAGGTCGATCAACGAGCTCTCGGCAGGACAGCTGCAGAAGGTCATGATCGCCAAAGGCCTGGCCCAACAGCCGAAGATCCTGCTTCTGGACGAGCCCACGGCCAACCTAGACATCAGGCATCAGCTCAACGTCACCCATCTCCTGCGCGACGTGTCCAGGAAGAACGACGTCATCGTCATCATGATCTGCCACGATATCAACATCGCCGCGAAGTATTCCGACAGGATGGTTCTGATGTCGGAAGGTTCGATCTTCTGCGTCGGCACCCCCGAACAGGTCATCACCGAAGAGAACCTCGCGAAGGTCTACGGCGTCAAATCCAAGGTCATCGTCGATTCCGGAAGGCCCCACGCGGTCCTGAGGGACGATGACGACGCCGATTGAATCCTCGGAGATACCGACGGCAACCATATACGGGCGCAGACCCTCATCGGTCGCATGTCAGGAAAG
>CAVIUM010000117.1:0-4915 GCA_963645865.1 Lachnospiraceae bacterium | reverse complement strand
GCCGATGAGTGCGCTGCCCTCGATCTCCTTGTCGCCGTCATAGAAACGGATGGTGAAGACATCGGTCGCAGCGATAAGCTTCTTCCCGACGATGGAGCGGTCGCCCACGTTCTCGATGAAGGTGTACGTTCCGATATCAGAGCCGTCCATGAACCTGTAGTCGGCGGAGGAAGGGGCATTGCCGCTGGTGGTTATGGCGTAGTAATGGTAGGCGTTCAGCTTCTTATCGAAGAGATTGTCCAGACTCTTCCAACCGTTCGGACTGTTTCTCGGATTCTGATATCCGGATATATCGTTCTTGAGATAGTACAGGTTCCATCCGTCGGCATCTCCTCCGAACACCGTGGCCAATCCGTTGGAGGCGGTCAGCGTGACGATGTCGGATCCGAGGGCCTTGAGAGCATCGGCGGCCGTTGCCCCGTAGGATTCGTACCACTGCGCCACTCCGTCGTCCTCGATGAAGAAGAAGAACCTGTTCTTCTCTGGGATTGTCCAGCAGGCCACCTTTCCGGAATCGTTGTACCAGACCAGGCGGCCTTCGAGATCCGAGCGGATCGCCTGGGAGTTGTACTGGGCACCGATGTGCACCATAGCATGACGATCCATCTTCCATTCGTTCCCTTGCTTGTAGCAGTGGACCACGACCATCGATTCAGTGAACGAGGAGTACGGAATCATGTACACGGTGTAGTCGTCCTCGACGGTATCGCTCTTCTTCACCACGATGGACCCGTGTGTTCCGCATCCTAGGGTATCATTCAGATAGGTCAGGCTTCCGTCCTGGTTCTGCTTCAGCATGTACAGGTAACCTACGTTGACGAAGGCATATCCGTCGATGAACACGGTTTCAGACGCGAAGGCCTTTCTCCCATCGAAGGTGTAGTATCCCGGGGTTCCGAACATCGTTCCGTCCGCTTTGACGAAGGCGACCTTATCGTCGCCGGCTGCCGCGACGGCTCCGAAGAGGCCGACGGTGTATCCCGTCAGATAGAGATATCCTTCGTTGTAGGATATCCAACCGTCATCCAGATAGTATCCTGCGATATCCTTCAGCTCGACAAAACCGGTGGAACCGAAGTTGTCCTCGCCGATTCCCATGGCCACGATCCCCCTCATGCTCCCGTCTGCGGAGACGCGGTAGACGGTGTCGTCGACGAACACGCTGTGGGAGAACCCGTAGGATCCGAAGACTTTCTGAGAGAATTCCCCGACGGTCTCCAAGGACATGACCCCGTCGGTCGCCTTGCCATTGTCTGCAGGGAAGCGATTCAGCGTCTTCCCCGACGTGTAGAAGTATCCGTCGTGGTACTCGGCACCCGTGATCTCCTTATCGAGGGTGAACAGCAGCTGCAGGTCGAGGTCGAAGACCTTGCTGGTCTGCGCGTCGACGATCATTCCGTGACCGTAGCATAGGTGGTGGTAATATGCGGAGGTCTCTGCTGAACGTGCCGTGGCGACGATGTATCCGGTATCGGATTCGGCCTTGTACAAGGTGTCCTTCACGCGGATGTATACATATCCGTCCACTATCAGGGGTACGGAGCTGTGACCCGTCCAGTTCATCCCGCTCATGTTCATGGCGCCTCCCAGCGAATAGGCGTAGACGGTCCTGAACATGTTCTGGTAATCGGGTAGTTCGCGGTCTACGGTCGACGGCAGGGCGGTGCTGGAAGCGTAGTAGCGACTCTTCACGGACACCGTCACATCCCCTTCCGGATCCGTGATCTGCAACAGGTCCAGTGCGGGTCCAGATTCGATTCCATCCACGATCCAGGATATCGGTTCGTATCCGGCGTTCGGAACGAACGACAGGGTTACCGTTCCCTTCGCGACGATGGCCGTTACAGGGATCCCGTCGGACAGGACGGTCCCGTCGGCGTCCTTGACCGTTATGATGGGGTCCCTGACGGACCCCCAGACGGCTATCAATTGGGTGTTGCGCAGGATAGGGGTGCTGAAATCGAATTCGGCGCCGGTCTTATCGGACCAGTATTCGAAGTTCCTCCGTTCGTTCTTGGCGACGGGGATCTCCGAATCCAGGATCGTCAGTCCGCGCGATATCCTCAGGATCGACGTGCTCGATCCGTTCACGGTCCCACCGTTGGCGTCGAAGGCGATCAAGACCGTATCTCCTGCCCCGCGTTCCTTGACCTTTAGAGACAGTACGACGAGCGGACCCTCGGAATCCGATATCGAGATGCGTTCCGCATCATGTTCGATTCCGGCCGATCCCCTGATTACTTCGATCTGAACGTCGTACAGCGTGTATCCGCCGGGCATGGAGATCCTCATCTCCGAATCATCGCCTGTTATCGTCACCGTTCCGATACCAGGTATGATGGCAGGCAGGTACACGGTCGAATCACCCATGGGATGGCCGAAATAGACGGTCCCGAGAGATGACAGGACGTTCCAGTTCTCCAGAGAGGGTCTGACGAAGAACGTTATCGAGGAATAATCGCCTCCGAATTCTCCTCCGTTGAATTCCAGATCGACGGTCATGATGACGGTGGGATCGGATTCCGATGATATCCCATCGAAGATACGATCGGACAGATCTAGGTCTTTAGATACGATTAGTTCGTCCAGAGATGTCCTGGCGAATGCACCTTTGGCGATTCCGGTAACATCCGAGGTTTCGGATATTTCCACGCTGGCCGTCCCTTTCTGCAACGATACGAGGTTCTTGGAACCTCCTACTTCCATGAGCAGCATGTCGTCGACGAGAGAGAATGCCTCATTCTTCTCGTCGCAGTTGATGGGGGCATCTCCAAGGATCGACTTGTTTATGGCGATGGTGCTCTCGCCGATGGCAACAGTACCTTCGGTAGTCTCTACCACGACATCGGATGCGTTCGTGATGACGTAATTCCCGGGTTCCGGTTTTATGGAGATATCATATACGCCGGAAGGAAGAGTCATCGTTCCATAAACCTCCACCGACTCAAGTTTCAAACAATTACTGAGATCAATTGTGTTACTCTTCATCATCTTAGTGTAATCTTGTTGATCGACGTAAGCTAATGAGATTTCCAACGTGCTCAGATCTGATCCTTCGTCGAAGCGTATCTCTTTGAACCACCAAAGATCCGATGCTGTTTGAACCGATTTCGGGATCAGGCCCTTTTCCTCTCCAGTATACACTTCCGCTCCGCCATATATTCCCTGTTTCGTACCGAATCCGATGAGAGAAGTGATCTTGCATTCCACAGGAAGATACAGAGTCGAGAAATCTGTATTGTAGAACGCGTACTTCTCGATGTCCATAAGATTGTTGCAATTGCTTAGATCAATGGTCTCCAACCCTTTGATCCCCTTGAATGCACAGACGCCTATGCTGTTCACCGATGATCCATTCTCGAATGATATCGAATAACCCGTCGCAGGTGACATTGTATAGTTGATAACAACCCCCTTGGTCGGGTCAATTGTGCCGTATCCTAGGGCAGTCTTATTACCAGAGGCACCAGCAAGTAGATCATAGGCAATGGAGAACGCATAAGTTCCGACATATGTAGTCTCGGATGGGATCAGGATTCCGGATTCCGTGTTGAAATTCACCGGTGTGAAGGTCTGTTGCGTTGTCTGCTGCGTTATATGTTTCGTGAAAGCGAAGTCAGAGATGTACCAGATCTCGAAATCGCCCACTGTAATCTTGTCGAGTGCGTTGCAATTTAAAAATGCCGCTTGGCCGATCTCGCAACTGCAACCAGGAGATGAACTGACGAACGTGACGGTCTTCAGTTGAGAATTCGACGAGAACGCATACTGGGATATGGATTCCAGACACGAATCCGCCTCGAATTCCAATGTCGTCAATCCTTCGATCTCGAAGAATGCTTTCTCGCCGATTGTCCTGATGTTCTTGGGTATCGTCAAGGAGTCCATCTTCGTCAGAGCGAACATGTAGTTCTGAATCGAGGTCACGGGGCCGAAGTCGATCTCCGAGATGGAGCATCCCTTGAACGGGAATAATCCGAAGGAGATGCCATCTCTCAGAATCACTTTCGATATATTGGTATCGGAATAGGCCAGATCCCCCACGGATCTAATCTGCTCGGGGAATGAGTATTCAGTCGAATCGCCGACATAGACGATTACTTTCCCAGTTTCCTTGTGGATTATCTCGCCCGTGCTCAGCAATTCGTACACTCCGCCTGATTCCATATGGATGCTGGTGCAGGAGTTGAACGGTTTTGTTCCCAGGTAAGTTATGGTGTTGGGGAAAGTAACCTCGAATGCATCATTGAGCAGCTCGAATGCTTGGGTGCCCACGTATTGGAGATGACTATTCTCTTCGAAGGATAATTTCTGTACGCGTTCTAAGGCACCATCGCCGATTTTCACTAGTGATGAGGGGATGGTTATCTGAAGATAGTTGGGTATTTTTGGCGTTTCAGGTTCATCATCGGGGGTGCTCGGAGAATCGGAAGGGATCAGAACTATGGCTCCGGCATTCAACAGCCACTGATTATCAGAGGCAACTGTAGTCAAGTAGAATCCGTATTGTGCGGGGCTGAGCCCTAGTTCCCTGAACAGTTGAGCCACCCAAGCGTACACATCCGATCCGATCTCGAGTCTCACCGTCCCCTCGGAAAGAGGCGTCCTGCTGAAGAATTCTGCGAAGACGCTGTGCTTCACTGTCGATACGATTGTCGAGCCTCCGTCTCTCGTGTCCCTCACGATGTTCCACTTTTCTCCATCGTCGGATGTCATTAAATTGACACGGAGGTCGGAGGCTCCGAGACCTCCTGCCGTCTTGTCGGTCGTTGAGGTTGTGACCGACACCGCTTCGCCGTCTGGTATCTCCGCCTTTTTGATGACACCAGACTGATCCGGGAATGTCAGATCCAACGTTTTATCGGAAGGGATCAGAACTATGGCTCCGGCATTCAACAGCCACTGATTATCAGAG
>CAVIUM010000116.1:0-5027 GCA_963645865.1 Lachnospiraceae bacterium | reverse complement strand
TTATGCATAGTGAATGGGGGGACATTTTACAGCGCATCTTGTTCCAGCTGTGAAAAGTCATGGGGATATGCTGTGAACAATCTTGGGACAATGGAATTTTACGGTTCTGAAGTCATTGGAACCCATGGTGCCATTGATTCTATTAAGGGTAACTTGAAGATTTACGGTGGAACTTTCACTACTCAGGATTGTGAGAAGCAGCATGGTTCGACTTTCTACGCATTGTATGTCGCAGGTGAGGAGGGAGAAGTATCCTGCACTGTTTATGGTGGGACTTTTACATCATATAACAAGTCTGCTGTATACGTGGGTAATTCATCCGATGGCGGACTTCAGAAGAAAGCCGATGTTACCATAGTTGGGGGCCAGTTCTCCATTTCTGGAACCAGTACGATGGACCTAATAACGGTGGATAATAAAACGCGTGAGTTCCCATCGCTATCGATCGTTGGCGGAATGTTCTGTTCGGCGAACGGAGGAAGCGAAAACATTTCGAAATATCTCGCCGATAGGTATGCAGTATCATTGATTACCGATGATGGAGGATCTTGGTACGAAGTTGTTCCCGCGGTGGCTTCCATAGAAAGCGGGGAGTCGATAGTTTACTATGCGTCCCTGAGCGAAGCAGTCTCAAAAGCATCGCCTGATGCAACCATCAATGTCCTGAAAAGCGTAGCTTGTGTCGAGAACCCGAAGAATCTAACATTCAAGGGCGCCTCTCTGATACACACCTACGTCACAGACAAGGCCGTCAGCCCCACCTGTACCGCCGATGGATTGACGGAAGGCTCCCATTGCTCCGTGTGCGGATACGTCCAGGTCGCACAGAAGGAGGTTTCCGCGACCGGTCACACTTGGGATGATGGAACGGTCGCCAAGGTGGCCACCTGCGGTTCCGATGGATCAAAGAATTTCAAGTGCACCAAGTGTGGGGAGATGAAGACGGAGTCCATCGCAGCCACCGGAAACCATGTCTGGGATGCCGGAACGGTCGCCGAGGCGGCCACCTGCAGTAATGACGGTGAGAAGACTTTCACGTGCACCAAGTGCGAGCAGACCAAGACAGTGACCATCGCAGCCACCGGCAACCATGTCTGGGATGATGGAACCGTCGAAAAGCAACCGACCCCCACGGAATCTGGTACCACGGTGTATCATTGCACCACGTGTACCAAGACCAAGACCGCGACGATCGAACCGGTCAAGACCGTGGTCGAGGAGAAGGGTGGTGTCACGACGAAGACGGAAACTCAAACCACGGTGGAGAAGTCCAACGATGGGACCGAAACGGTCTCCGAGGTGGAAACGGTCTCCAAAATGGAGAACGGCAGGGTCGTCGAGAAGGTCGAGACCACTTCATCCGAAACGAAGTCGGGGAATACGACCACCGTATCCGAGATCAAGGTAACGGAGAAGGCAGGACAGACGACCGAGAAGGTCGAGACGTCCACATCCACGACCACTGAGAACAGGACCACTGTCGTCTCTAAGACCGAGGTCATAGAGAAGGGCAACCAGAAGACCGAGACCGTCGTAGTGACCATCGAGTCCGAGAGCGTGGACGTGAAGACGAACGTGTCCGTTTCCGATGGTGCGACATCGGGGATCGAAACCGCCGTCAAGGTCGGTGAGACCGATAACGTCAATGAATTGATCACGAGCGCGGTCAAACAGGCGGACAAGGCCGCCGAGGTCATCTCCGAGAAGGTCTCCGACGTCTCGAAGAACATCTCTGTGGACACCCACGAGGTCACTCTCACTCCCACATCTCTCAGCGCCATCGCCAGCTCGGGGGCATCCCTCACGATCACCGGAAATGCCGGGAGCATCGGGATCGACAGTAAAGTAACCAGCACCATGACCTCCCGCGAGGAGAATGTCACCATCTCCATAACGGAGAAGACGGACGGACTGAGCGACGCTCAGAAGGAGAAGGCCGGCGAGAACAAGGTCATCGAGCTCAGCGCGAAGACCGCTACAGAGGACATCCACGAACTCGGAGGCACGGCCACGGTCAGGATCGACATGACCGGCATGGAATACAAGAGCCCCGCCGTGTACTGGCTCAAGGATGACGGCACGTCCGAGAAGGTCCGCGCAGAGTTCGGAGACGGATACGCGGCGATCGAGCTGGACCACTTCTCCCTGTACTACATAGCGGAGACGGTCTCCTCGTCCACGACGCCCACGTTCATCATCATACCCGACACGTCGGACGACGACTTCCCCGGATACGTCCCGACGCCCTCGACGGTTACGACGGATTCCTCATCCGACGACACCGCCAGGACCGCCGCCCTCATCGGCGCCATCGTCGCGGTCATCGCGATCCTCGTCGCTCTGATCTACAAGAGCAGATGAGACCACCGGAGGGGCCTCAAAACCCCTCCGCAAACCGTTTCCCGAGTCAATCGGCTTATATACGGTCCAGTCGTCGCAGTCCCGATGAAGGACGAGTACGCGGGCTATTCCCTTGTCATAGGAAGATTCCAACCGCTCCATCTGGGGCACATGGAGGTCCTCTCCAAATGCGCATCCGAGTCGGACCATCTCATCGTCGGGATAGGAAGCGCCCAGTACTCCCACCATCCTTCCAACCCGTTCACCGCCGGCGAACGCTATCTGATGATAGACCGCGCCCTCACCGAGGCGGGCATACGCAACTACAGCATCGTCCCCGTCGAGGATCTGAACCGCTATTCCGTGTGGGTGTCCCACGTGGAGTCGATGTGCCCCCCGTTCAGGAGGGTGTACACCAACAACCCCATGACCCGCAGGCTCTTCGAGGAGGCCGGTTACGAGGTCAGGCACTCCCACATCTACAACAGGGAGTACTACTCCGGGACGGAGATCCGCCGCAGGATGGTCAACGACGAGGACTGGAGGGACCTGGTCCCCGATGCGACCGCCCGCGTGATAGATGCGATCGACGGCGTCGGAAGGGTGAAGTCCTGTTTCGAGGGTGTTTCCGATGCCCCTCTGCGAGGCCGAACGTCTCGCGGGGATGCTCCTCTCGAGCGGCAGGACTATCGCGTGCGCCGAATCATGCACCGGGGGGATGATCGGATCCGCTCTCACGGATCCGGCGGGAGCGTCCGGGTTCTTCCTGGGGAGCGCGGTGACCTACAGCAACGACGCCAAGGAGGGGATCCTGGGAGTGTCGCACGATACCCTCATTCAACACGGGGCCGTCAGTCCGGAGACGGCGGGCGAGATGGTCCGCGGGGCCATGCGCATCTACGGCTCCGACACCGCGATAGCGGTCACCGGCATAGCCGGACCCGGCGGAGCGACCGATACCAAACCCGTGGGGTTGGTGTACATCGCGGTGGCCGACGGCCCCCGCGTGGTCGTTTCCAAGAATCAATTCGACGGCGGCAGGGCCGAGGTCCGCGGAGCGACCGTCAGAACGGCCCTGACGCTCATGGCCGAGCTTCTGGAGGGGAAATTGTGAGATACGAGAGGCAGATGCCCGTCGTGGGCGAGGAGGGACAGCAGAGGATGGTCGGAGCCCGCGTGGGCATAGCCGGATGCGGAGGCATCGGCGTGCATGCGCTCACTTCCCTGGTGGAAGCAGGGGTCATGGATTTCGTCCTGTGCGACCCCGCGGTGCCGGAGATCCCTGACATCAACCGCCAGTTCATCTACGCCCCCGGCGACATGCGCCCGAAATCCGTCATATCGGCGGAGTGGGCGCTCGCTCTGAACTACTCGGCCATGGCCGAGGCCCATTCCGAGCCCGTTTCGGAGGAAACGGTTTCCATGTTCGCGGGATGCTCCGTCGTCCTGGAATGCACCGACTCCCCAGAAGCGGGGAAGGTGCTGGCGAAATGGTGCTCCGAGAACGGCGTCCCCCTGATCAGGGCGGCCACCGACGGAACGAAGGCGAGGGTCTCCGTATCCGTCCCGGGATCCGATTACGATGGATCCGAGCAGGTTCCTAACGCCCCGAAGCTCGGCGCCGTGGACGAGACCGCCGCAGGCATCGCTTCCTTCGAGGCCATCCGCATCATCGCCGATCCGTCCTCGGCCCGTCAGCACGTCGTCTCCCTCGACCTGTCCTCCCTCCGATGATGACGGGTCTCTCCAGCGCATGTAAATACCCGCATTCAATCGCGCACGCATGCAGAAGATCATGACCGGGAAGGTCAAAGAGGTCTACGAGGTCGACGCGGACACCCTGGAGTTCGCCTACACCGACAACATCTCCGTTTTCGACAAGATCATCCCCTCCAAGGTCCCCCATAAGGGGGAGACCCTGTGCAGGACCGCCAAGTACTGGTTCAACCTGATGAACCAGGAGGGCATCCACAACGACTACCTCAGCGAGCCGTCCAAGGACAGGATGAGGGTCAAGAGGGTCAGGGTCATCCGCGACTACAGCCAGCTGAACGGTCAGACCACGAACTACCTGATCCCCCTGGAGGTCATCTGCAGGTACTACGTCGCAGGCTCCCTCCTGGACAGGGTCAAGGCCGGCAAGATCACCGCCGAGCAGCTCGGATTCCCCGAGGGATACCAGGTGAAGTACGGCGACAAGCTCCCGAGGCCCTTCATCGAGTGCACCACGAAGCTGGAGGCCCACGACGAGAACCTCACCGACGCCCAGGCCAAGGAGATGGCCGGGCTGTCCGAAGCCGAGTTCAAAGAGATGGAGGACGCCGTCCTCCGCATCGACGAGCTCATCGCCCGCGAGGCTGGCAAGCGCGGACTGATCCATGTGGACGGGAAGAAGGAGTTCGGCTACGACAAGGACAGGAAGCTCATGGTCGTCGACACCTTCGGGACCCTGGACGAGGACCGCTGGTGGGACGCCGACGAGTACGCCAAGGGCAACATCGTCGAGCTCTCCAAGGAGTTCGTCCGCCAGTACTACCGCGAGACGGGATACCACGCCGAGCTCATGGAGGCCCGCGAGAAGGGTCTCGAGGAGCCCGCCATCCCCGCCCTCCCCCAGGAGATCATCGACCGCGTGAGCAAGCTCTACGTCGACATGTACGAGCGCATCACCGGCGAGAAGTTCTGAT
>CAVIUM010000115.1:0-5037 GCA_963645865.1 Lachnospiraceae bacterium | reverse complement strand
TACGGAGGGCTGGATTGACGATGATGAATAGAGTCGCATCCAGGGGCGTCAAGCCCGAAAGGGACGTCTACCTGGAGAAGCTGGCATCCGACCTTGAGTACGCCGGATGGGATATCGACACCTACGGGTACATGGACGAATACGGCACGTACCCGACCGATGAGGGGTTCCGTCAGGCGTATGATATCGTCATGAAGGGCGGCGAGGGACTGGACAACGCCATCGAAACGATCGAGGGAAGGATTGAGGATATGGGTCCCGAAGCCTTCTACGTGGACCTGCTGGCCCGCCTGAAGGAGCGGCAAGCCGAACTCCAATCGACCGTTTCGAGATCGTGGAAGCTCAGGAAGCGTCCAGTCAGGTCCAAGAACGAGAAGAGGTTCTGCCGCATCATCTTCGACATCGACAATGTGAACCTTAGCCTGGACTATTCGGACATCCCCACCAACGAGGATGATTCGCTGGAATGCGTCCTACAGAAATACGATGCGAAGTACGGCACGGATTTCTACCCGCACCTCCGCGATGATGCCATCGCCCTGCGCTGGACCACCGAGAGCGAGATGGACCCCGCGTTCCGCGACGCGATCCCGGTAAGGAGCTGGGAGGAGGCCGAGCGCGAGGCGAAGAAGGCCCTCAAGTGGAAGCCGAGGAGGAGGTGAAGGACCAAACGCTCCCTCCGGCCGATGATGCTGGCCGGGGGACATTTTAAATCCGCCTTCAATCATGGAGCTCCGACGGTTCGGTTAAACCCTGGTTTCCGTGGGCTTTGTCACACCCGGGCCGTCGCTCTTCATTGATCCCGTGCGGATTCGAAGCACCGAGGATTGTTTTTCAAAGACATTTGGAGAGATGATATGTTCAGAATCGAGAAAGGAGACAAGATTTTCTGGGTACTGGCCGTGGCATTGGGGATTTGCCTTACCGCGCTGGCCATAACGATCGGTTATGCCGCGAGCGTGGTATGATGAATCCCGATATCCCGACCATGAGCAATTGTCCATTCTGCGGGGGCAATCCGACGGTCATGTCGGCCAGCGTCGGCACATCCAATCTGCTGGACGTCTGGATAGAGTGCTACCAGTGCGGTTCGAGCTCCCCCAGATGTTGCACCAAGGGGAGGACTCAGGAGGAATGCGTCATGGATGCTGCCGTGGCATGGAACAGGAGGGTGAAGGTATGAAGCCGGAGATAAAATGCGGACGTCTGGACGCCTACATCGAGACGCTGGATACGATGATGGATTCGGTGAGCGATATGCGCGTGCCGCACCACAGCGAGATCTTCGATCTGCTGGATAAGGCGGCCGACCTGATGGCCAAGGCCAAGATAGGATTGGGGGCCGAAGAGTGAGGATGTCCGTCCAATCGTTCGGCATGACCATCCAGTCCAGCATGGGCGCCGGGTTCTGCGGATTGCTGAGGGATATCGAATGCCCTCCGGACGTGCTGGTCAATTCGCCCGTGGGGATAACGGCGATCTGGAAGGAGAAGCCGGCCTTCGAGGAAGGTCCGACGTTCCTTGCCATCAAGTCCTGGCTGGAAGGGATGGGGGAATCCGTCTACTCGTGGGAATTGCTGGATTCGAGATGTCGCATCGTGCGGACGGGCGGGACGTACCAGAACGGATGGAGCACCCGCGTCAATTACACGGATGGGAGGAAGATCTGTCTGACATGGGGGCAACCCCGTGCGACTGGACGTTGCTGACGGGTTGAAATACTCGCTGGCTGATTATCTTTCAAAACGTTTTTGATAGAACCGGAGGTAGAAATGAACAGTTTCGAAGGAAGGACGATGGTGATAGCGCTGACCCCCAAAGACGGGGACATGATCGTCGATGTCGGATGCAAGACCGCGAAAGCCCCTGGTCCCGATGCCGCCGAGATGGGGATGGAAATGGAGTTCGGACAGATGGCCAAGAACGAACCGGATGTCTGCGATGCGTCGGAGCAATGCGAGTCGGCGGATGAGCCGGTCAGGAAGTCGTTCAAGATTCCGGAGGGAGTGGATGACAGGTTCATCCTCCCCGTTCCCGGCCCGGGCGCCGTCACGCGCCTCAAGGCCAGAATCGTCCGTGCCTTCGCCAAGCTGTACGGCATGGAGGTCTGCGAGGTCGAATCCCTATTCGACTTCGAGGAGATGAACGACGTGATCGAGGAGAACGCGGATGTGTTCTGGGCTATGGACCCCAAGCAGGTCGCCGTCGCCATCCATCGCCGCATCGTCCGCGAGCTCTACATCGGGTGAGCGGACATGGCCGGCCGGAATCCCACATTCGAGGTTCCTTCAGGCCGCGCCACATCAAACCTTTTCATCAAACCCCAAGCACTGAGTGTCGGCTTTTCTGGATTCGTTCGGTATCCGTCGCCCTGAGCGACGCTCCGAAGGGGTCCGCGCAACTACGATTTCAACCGGAGCCAGCGCGAGCTCTCCGATTGTTTTTCAAAACGTCTTTGAGATTTTACGGAGTTTTTTCTATGGTTGTCAAAAGCAGCAATAGCAAGGACGGCAAACCCTACCGCGTGGTTGAGCTGTTCAGCGGAATCGGGGCGCAGCACATGGCCCTCGAACGCGCCGGACTGCCCTATCAGATCGTGGGGATTTGCGATATCGACCCATACGCGGTCCAGGCATACGAAGCCATCCACGGTCCCGCGCCCATGCTGGGCGAGACCACGGATAAGGCCGGAAGGAGAATCGGCGACGTCACGCGCATCCAGCATCTGCCGAAGGATGTGGACATACTTACATATTCGTTTCCATGCACGGATTTGTCACAGGCCCATCTCGGAGGCAAGGGACTGAAAGGAGAGCATTCCGGACTCATCTGGGCCGTCGGGGATATCCTGAGGCAAGCCGAAGAGGACGGACGCCTACCCAGATACCTCATCATGGAGAACGTGCCGCAGGTCTTTTCGAAGAAGAACCGCAAGGACTGGGACGCATGGATGGACTTCCTGGCATCGCTGGGATACACATCCCGTTCGGGACTGCTCAACGCCAAGGACTTCCCAGGCACCGGGCAGAACAGGAACCGCGCGTTCATGATCTCCCATCTTGGTTCCGACTGTCCCCCGCTCCCCATAGCACCGGGCGGCGATACCGTCCTGGCCGACGTGCTGGAAGAGGATGTGGACCCCAAATACTACCTGAACAAGAGCAGGGTCGAGGGATTGAAGAAATCCACCGCCAAGGAGAAGGGGCGCGGCAACGGATTCAAATTCAAGCCCCTGGACCCGGAGACCAGCGTGTCCCACGCCATCACCATGCGCGAGGGACAACGGAAGACGTCCAACTTCGTCCGCGACCCGACCCGCTGCCAGCAGGCCGGAACCGTGGAGGGGATGTCCGGATACGATTCGCTCAAGCGCGTCTACTCCCCCCAGGGCGTGTCCCCCACGATCGTCGCCAAGAAGGGCGGCAACACCGAGGCCAAGATTCTGGAAGGCAAATCGGACATCCGCAAGCTGACCCCCAGGGAGACTTTCCGCCTCCAATCTTTCGGAAGGAGGAAGAAGAACGGCGAGTGGGACGACTCCGCATACGAGAAGGCGGCCGCCACCGGACTGTCCGACGGCAGGCTGTACGGCATGGCCGGGAACTCGATCAACGTCAACGTCTTCACGCCCATCCTTGAGAACATCGACCGTTTCGACATCGAGACGGACGGCGGACGGAAGGGGCAGAAGAACTTGGACAACTGGACAAAGAGCCGTTCGGCCAAGAGGTCCAAGAGGTAAACGATTTCGGAGAAAGTGATTCTATGAGCGATAAGAAGA
Source organism: Lachnospiraceae bacterium (assembly GCA_963645865.1). Classification (GTDB taxonomy): domain Archaea; phylum Thermoplasmatota; class Thermoplasmata; order Methanomassiliicoccales; family Methanomethylophilaceae; genus Methanoprimaticola. Next base: position 1,256 of record CAVIUM010000115.1, on the reverse strand, counting down.
AGGCGGTCCGCTGGAACCGCGGCAAAGTGATAAAGAAGAACGTCCGGCAGTCCGTGTGTTTTTCCGTGAAAGGTCCGGCCGATCTGATTCTGGATTTGGACGGCAACGACGGCACGTACCTTTTCGACAACGGGTTCGTCGGCCAGTTCGTCGATGAAGCGGAGGCGTTCGACCCGGAATGCTGGGATGAGGATGTCATCGGGGCCATGTACATCAACCTGTACGGACCCAACGGCGAGTACCAGGAAGGGGACGAGTACCCGTACCGCGAGGGCATGACCCTGGGCGAGCTGTGCGACGAAGGCGGACTCCCCAGGCCCAAGAGGTCCGTCCCAGAGGAGTTCTACACGGCATTGGAGGATGGAGCATCGCCGGCGACGGTGTTCGACATCCTGAACAGATACCTGAACGGCATGATCTCGGAAGAGGCGGCCGTCGGGATGTTGGAGGGCTGACGGCATGGCCACGTCATATGAGGTGACGGACGGTACCAGAATCCTCGGTACCTTTTCATCCCAGGCCAAGGCCGATGCTCTGAAGAAGGAGCTCAAGGCGGAGGGTGTCGCCGCGCGTGTCCGTGCGGTCCACGGCGAGACCTCGAAGCCGGCGACCAAGGCTCCGGCGAAGAAGCCGGCCAAGGCAAAGCCAGTGAAGACTCCGGCCAAACCGAAGAAGAAACCCGTAAAGACTCGTACAGCACCTTCTAAACATCGCACGATCGATTACAGCAGATGCGATACGGAAGAGCTGATAGAGGGCCTGCAAACGGTCCAGCTTGTATTGCCTGGCGTCGGATTGTGGACCGATAAAGAAACGGGCAGGCCGTTACAAGAATTTGATTACGCGCAACTAAAAGCCGCGATAGAAGACGGCAAGGACCTGAACGCCGTGTGTAAGGCGTTCCTGAATTGCCCCCTGACCGAGTACCCGAAGAGCTGGGATGGATGGGTATGGGAGAATAGCCTTATCCCCGTCACATACGAGGAATGGAAATTCATCGAAAAGCGCCTTACGGCGATGATGGCGGAGGATTCCAGGAAAGCGTCTAAGAAACCAGCGAAGGCTCCGGCCAAGACGAAGGCCAAGACAAAAGCGACGTCCAAGCCCAAGAAGGCCGCCAAGAAGAAAGGCCCCGCCGACATCGTGATAGACCCCGACGGCGACAACGACGCGACGTACCTGTTCGACAACGGATTTATCGGCCAGTTCGTCGATGAGTCCGAAATAGACTGGGACGATTGGGACGATGATGTGGC
>CAVIUM010000114.1:0-5048 GCA_963645865.1 Lachnospiraceae bacterium | reverse complement strand
CGGTCCCTCATCATATCGTAGGGGACCTCGTCGTAGTTCCTCTTGTTGTGCCTCCCGGTGGCCACGTAGCGGAGCCAGTCCTGGAGGTACAGGTCGATCTCGTGGAGGCTATCGGTGGTGGTTATCGCGGGGAAGTACCACGCGCTCCAAGACAGTTCGCCGATCTCGTATCCGTAGAAACGGCGGTTGTATTCGCGGATGAGGGCTTTGATGGTCTCTCCGACCGGCGCATCTTTCCTCAGTATCCATCTGCGGATGGACCTCGTCGACCTGCGGATCTTCCCCTTCATCTTCCTGACGCTGTTCGCGCTGATGTCTATGCCCGCGGCGGATATCCTGAATCCCAGGAATTCGAACGACTGTCCGGGTTGGAAGAAGACCTCCTTGTCGGGATTCATCTCCAGCCCGCGGGATTCGATCATCCCCGTTAGGATGTCCCTGTACCGCAGCATCTCCTCCTCGGAATCCGCCAGGATCAGGATGTCGTCGGCGTAACGCATGTACGTGCAGCCGAGGGATCCGAAGTACGAATCCACATCCTTGAGGTAGTAGTTGGCGAGGAAAGCGGAGACCGGGATCCCGGCCATGACCCCTTTCCTCTCTTCGATCTCCTCCCCTCTGAAGAGGACCTTCGGTTCGGAGAGGATGCTTTCGAACATCGCGTAGAGTCTGTCGTCCGACAGGTCGTTCTTCAGTTGGGGCAGCAGCCTGCCGACGTCTATGCTGTTGAAGTAGTCGTGGACGTCCGCTTTGAATCCCCATTTGGATTCCAGACCCGGTGTTCCGAACAGTCTCCTGGCGGCATCCCCGGCATGGACGTTGCGGCGGAAGGAGTACAGGTCGGGGGAGAACAGTCCGTCGTACAAGCAGAGCTGGTCGGCGATGATCCTCAGCGCCATCATCTCGTTCTCTTCGAATTGATAGACGGTCCTCTTCTTCCCGGTGCGGTTCTTGGCTATCAGCTTCTTCTTCGGAACGGAGAAGCGGTGCTCCCCTTTGGAAACGGCCTCGCATACCGCGCGGCATCCGGGGTCCCGGCGCATCCTGTCGTAGTATCCGATATCGGGATCGTACGGGTCGAACGACTCCTTCCTCGCTATGTAGGCCTCCCAGACCCGATCGTCGTTGATGCGGTCGAGAAGGGAGCATCCGGGACTGTTCGTATTCGTCATGCGTTCTCTTTGCTCCGATTGCACAATGTAATTTACACACTTTTATTTAAATTTTACCACTATATAATGTAAATTAGAGATAGTTTAAAATATAAGTTTGCTAATTATATGCTGTGCTGATAGAATTCAGGGTCGGGAATTTCCTCTCATTCAAAGATGTCCAGACCCTGAGGATGGCCCACCTCCTCGATGACGGGAATGACGGGACGTCCTTCGGGGAGCCTTCGGACAGGATGTTCATCTACGGAGCCAACGGGTCCGGCAAGAGCAATCTGATCAAGGCCATGGCGTTCGCCAGGGACATCATCCTGTACGGCAGGAGCGACATCTCGGCCTCTACGTTCCGGAAGAGGTCCGGGCATTCGTATTTCGAGTACATCGTCGAGATCGACGGCACGGTCTACTCCTATGGATTCGAAATCAATCCGAGGACCCTGGATCCGAAGAGCGAATGGCTTTACATCCTCGGGCAGGACGGCGACCAATGTCTCTACGAGAGCGAGGTCGACGATCCGGAGAAGCAGTATTCCATGGTGAAGCGCGGGGAGCTGTTGCTGGATTCGCCGGGTTCGCCGACGTTCTACGAGAGGGGGCTGCTGTTCGTCCCTCATCTCAGGCAGATTCCCGTACAGAGCCCCGTCTACGAGCATGCCCGGAGGATCATACGGTGGTTCACCGGGTCGCTGTTCATCGAGAACAGCAGGATGTGCGACGAGGTCATACCCGTCTCCGAGAGGTTCATCGGTGGGCTGGGGGATCGGCTGGCGGATTTCGATACGGGAATCACGGGCATCGTCGAGGAGCCTTTCGTCAACACGGATATTCCGGAGAATCTGGTCAGGCGCATCCCGGGCAAAGTGGCGCTGGAACGGGACGGGGATTATCTGATCATAGTGGTCGGAGGGGACCGCAAGAGGTATTGGGTCATCCACGCCAACGTCGAAGGGAGGAGGAGGACCTTCACCGAGATCAGATTCGTCCACAGGGGCGGACACATCGCCGGGATCGAGGACGAATCGCTGGGAACGCTCAGGATCATCCAGATCCTGGCGCTATATTCCTTGATGGAGCGCTGCGGACCGGAGGGGTCCGCCGTCGTGGTCGCCGACGAGCTGGAATGCAGCGTCCACAGTCTGGTGATGCGCAGATTCGTCGATTATTTCGATACCATCGCGGGGAGGGGACAGCTGATCGCCACCACTCACCGCACGGACATCCTCGGTCGCTCTTCGGTGAAGGACGGGGAGGTCTCATTCATCGACAACGACAGGCCGAAGGGGGACGGTTCCCGCATCTATACGCTCAGGTCGTTCGACCGCACGTTCGAACCGGACGAGCGCCGCAAGGCGTACATCGACGGGCGCATGGCCGCCGTGCCCGTGCTCCGCGGGATCGGGTCGGAGGACCGAGCATGCTGGTGAGCTTCTCGCTCCGGAACTTCAGGTCCTTCGGGGACGGATGCACGCTCGAGATGATGCCGGGGAAGAGCCGGAGCAAGCCCGAGCACATCGTGGGAGACTGTCTGAGGATCGCCACGATATACGGGGCCAACGCCTCCGGTAAGAGCAATCTGATCAAAGGGCTGAGGACCATGAAGGCCATCGCCACCGACCCCTATTTCTGCGGGAGGGAGCCGCTGCATCATTGGGATGCGGAGGACACCGTCACGGGTTTCGAGGTCGAGTTCACCGTCGGGGAGCTGCTGTACAGGTACACGATCGAGGTCGATTCCGTGAGCAACGGTGCGGGCAACCCCTCGAAGCGCCTGTTCGCATACCCGTTGACGTACGAGCGCCTGACCGTGACGGATCTGAGATACGAGGCGGACAGGAAGGGGAACGTCGCCGAGGAGCTGATTTTCGAACGTCCATCGAAACGCAAGGGATGGCCGCAGCTCGGTTGCGACGGGGATCGGATGTCCGAGATGTTCGACTGTCTGCTGAGGAACGAGCGCCTCTGCTCCGAGTTGGAGTGCTATGCGTCCGTCAACGCGGCCAGCAGGCTGAAGAGTGAGATGGGGGAGATCCTGGGTTCGGATGGCTTCGGGGAGCGGGACATCGGGAGGCTCCTCGAGGCCAGGGAACGCATCGGCACCCGGTACAAGGACAGGAGGGTGGCCCTCCGCAAAGACATCGATGAGAACAAGTTGGGACTGGAGCTCGGCGCGAGGAGGACCATCGACCGCTATCCTATGACGATTAGATATCTCATGGAGGCCGGAGGCATCCCGGAGGAGGCGATGCAGCATCTGCGCAACGTGTCGGATTGGTTCTCCTCGGCACTCTGCATACTCGACACGGGGGACATCTACATCCCCGGGTCCGATGACGTCGCGGAATCGCTCGGACCCCTTTTGGATTCGGCCGATCTGGGGATCGAGAGGCTGGGATGGCGCGGTCTCGGGAGCAGGAAGAAGTGGGCGCTGTACAGCCTGTCGGTCAGGGACCAGATGAGGGTCGAGGACGCGAGGGCCCTGTCGGAGAGGTCCCCGGGAAGCACCGCCATCGTGGCCAAGTCGAAGAACGGGATATTCAGGTTCGTCTGCGAGCGCGGGGAGGTATCGGTGGAGGAGCTGGTCCCCTCCCGCAGGGACGGCTTCGATTCCGGTCTGTTCTCGGAATCCGATGGGACAGTGAGGCTGATCGAACTCCTGTCCATCCTCCTGCCGTCCGAGAGGGACATCACGTTCATCGTGGACGAGCTGGACCGCCGTCTCCATCCGATGCTCACCAGATGGTTCATAGAATCGTTCCTGAACGATGCATCGTCCCGGAAGCAGCTGATCCTCACCACGCACGATACGGGGATCCTGACGCCCGAGCTGTTCCGCAAGGACGAGATATGGTTCGTCGATATGATCGACGGGCAGTCGGGGATATGCTCCCTCGACGGACTGAGGGGAGTGAACTACAACAAGCGTCTGGAGAAGATCTACCTGGATGATGGGACGCTACCGGGAATCCCGAGGATGCGGAGCAGTGCCGGGGGAGAGCGATGGGGAGGATCGCGAACGAGCCTGAGAGGCCGAGCCGTACCCGGCGCATCGTCTACGTCATCTGCGAGGGCCTCACCGAATCCAGATACATCGGGAACTTCGGCAGCAACAATCGCGGTTCCGGGAAGTTCGAGTTCGAGATTCTCGACAAGGAGTATTTCGACAGGGACCTGTCGGACAGAGAGCAGATGGTCCGCATGATCCGCGGGCACGTCGAGCTGAAGACCAGAGGGAGGTACACGCCCTTCCGTTATGTCACGGCCGTCCTCCTTTCCAGTTGGAAGAATGAATGGGAGAGGCGCGAGGAGGAGATGCGCCGGCTCTCCGATGAGGAGAAGGAGGCGAGGATCGAGGAGAGGGCGAAGCTCCTGGAAGGGATCTGGAGGCTCCGCAGCGAGATAATCCGCGATTCCGGGAAGGCGTTGGATGCCGAAGGCTACGTGGAGGATTACGATGAGATGGATCGGATCATCCGCAGGCACGCCGAGGGGAGATTGGACGGCTGGGGAGATCTCCTGTCATTCGATCCAGGTTTGCGTCAGCCCGTCTCGAGGACGTCGTTCGGCGATTTGGACAAGGTGTTCGTCGTGTTCGACAGGGACCGCGAGATGTATTCCTCCAAACGCACCGACGACGAATACAGGAAGCTTTTCGGGGAATGCAGGGCCCTGGGATACGATATCCTCCTGAGCACGCCCATGTTCGAATTCTGGCTCCTGCTGCATCACGAGGGCGTCGATGCCGGGGATTTCTCCCCGTACCTGGATTACAAGCACGAGGTTCTGGAGGCTCTGAGGGACAGGGAGGCCGCAGGGTGCCGCGATTGGGATCGGGGTGTCGACGGGGTCAAGGACATCTCGAAGGAGAGGCTGAGCAGGTTC
>CAVIUM010000113.1:0-5200 GCA_963645865.1 Lachnospiraceae bacterium | reverse complement strand
ACATCGGCGAAATCCCTGATGCGGTCGATGCTCTCCAGCGCCAGCCTGCGGTCGGTGCATAGCGTGGGGGCCTTGCGCTCCTTCAGGTTCCCCTCGAGGGGGACCGCGTCCCCGGCGCAGACGTAATGCCTGTCCGCCTCGACGAACACGCTGGTCTCCTCGGTGCAGTGGCCGGGGGTGTGGACCATCCTCACCCCGGGGCACACCTGGAACTCGTCGTCCTCGATGATCCTCGCCCCCGGGATCTCCGACTTCCCGCCCTTGTGCACCAGGACCTTCGCCTTCGGGTACCTCCTGAGGTTCCCGACGTGGTCGCTGTGGGTGTGCGTGAGAATGATCGTGTCGACGTCCTCCGGGAATATCCCGATCTGCCTGAACGAGGTCTTCACGGCGGGCCACATGTACTCCGTGCTCGTGTCGACCACGATGTTCCTCCCCTCGGCCCTGATGAGCGTGGAGGTGGAATGCGCCTGGACGAGATCGCCGTCGTCGTCGCGCTCAAGGAACCCTATGCAGAGGATGTCGAGCTGTATCATGTGGTGTCGCATCCCATGGGGGCTCTTATCGCTGTCGCTTCTCGGCGCAGATGAAGAAGGAGAACGGCAGGAACACGGTCTCCCCGTCCTTCTCCAGCCTGCAGGAGTCGCGTCCGTCGGTCTCGACGGTTATCCTCTGGACGCCCATCTCGATCAGCGTGTCCAGGTCCCACTGGGGCCTGCGCTTGTAACTGAGCGGGAGGTCCTCGGCGATGTCCCTCATGATGGCCGGATCCACTCCGCCTATTGCGGGGTGGTTGGACCCCCTGTCCCCTCCGGCGTCCCTGAACTCCTCGTCGTGGAGGTAGAGGTAGTGGTTGCCGTCGAACGCCATCAGGAGCCCCCCGTCCTTCAGGACGCGGAGCCATTCGCGGTATGCGCCCTCGGGGTCCTCCAGGTTCCAAACGACGTTGCGGGAGATCACCAGATCGAACGTGCCGTCGGGATAGCCGAGGTGCTGCGCATCCATCTGCTCGAAATGCGCATCGACGCCGTACCTGGCGCAATTGGCGCGGGCCTGCTCCAGCATGCCCTCTGAGCAGTCGATCCCGGTGACATGGTGCCCCTCCCTCCCGAGGAGGACGGGGAAGAAACCCGGCCCGGTGCCCACGTCGAGGACGTTCAATCCGTCCCCGTCGAGATGCTCGCGGATGATGTTCATCCAATGCTCGGCGCGGCCGGAATCCAGGGACTCCGAGACGTTCTCCGAATATCCCTCGGCGCGCTTCGACCAATAGGACCTGACATCCTCCATGCGGCTCATGGGCTCCAGTAACACGAATCTGATTTTAATATTACCCAAGGGACATCAAGCGTTTTATCGGGACACGGCGTGACCTCCCCGATGAGTCCCGAAATGCTCTGCAGCATCGCGGCCATCGCATCTGTCACGGCACATGGAGTTCGAATGGACTCCCCAGGAGGACCTTCACATGATCTACGACCCCAGGATGGACATAGCGACGGACGAGGACGTGTATCCGCCGTCGGAGGACAGCATACTCCTCATCGAATCCCTGGAGGTGCGCCCCGAGGAGAGGATCCTCGAAGTGGGGTGCGGCTCCGGCGTGGTGTCGATCCACCTCGCGAAGCAGGGGTGCTTCGTCACCGCCGGGGACATAAACCTCAAGGCGGTCGAACTCACGCGCAGGAACGCCAGGCGCAACCGCGTGAGGATCGACGTGGTGGAGACGGACGTCTATTCCGGCGTGACCGGGAGGTTCGATACGATCGTCTTCAACCTCCCCTACCTCCCCGTGGACGAGGAGGGGCTTCTGGCCAAGGCGTGGTCGGGGGGACCGGACGGCATGGGGCCGCTCCCGGAGCTCCTGGCGGGCGCCGGGGACCATCTCGAGGAGAATGGGAGGATCGTCATCGTCGTATCCTCCCTCATGGACGGGCATGCCCTCGAGGAGACCCTCGAGGGGTGGGACCGCGAGGTCCTCGGAGAGCAGAAGATGTTCTTCGAGAAGCTCACGGTCCTCGAGCTCAGGCGTCCTCGACACCGACGTCGATCGACGGCCTGGGCGGATAGGGTTTGGCGGACAGCACCAGCAGTCCGATGTAGAACGCGATGTTCATCACTATGTACCCGGCCAGGATCGTCTGGACGGAATAGCTTCCCGGCAGTATACCGACGACCAGGTTGGGTATGGCGGCGCATCCGTACGATGTCAGGTAGATGGTGGAGAACGTCCCCGCCCTCTGGGCTTTCGTCGCTCTGCACAGCAGCTCCGACACGCCGGCGGTGAACGCTATCCCCTGGGATATCCCGGCGATTATGCTGAACCCGCAGAACAGGAACAGATTGTTGAACACCGCCAGGGACACGAGCATCATCACGGTGCATATCGTGTAGACGGTGAGCCCCTCCCTCTGGGCGCGCCTGGTCTCGAACCTCTTGGCGAAGAAGCTCCCCAGGGCGTTCGGCAGCAGGAGAGATGTGAACACGGCGGCCGAGATGAACGCGTCGTGCACACCGAACTGCTCCGAGACGATGACAGCGCTGAAGGATTGGGAGAACCCTCCGAAGGCCCAGGTCGGGATGAACACCATCGCCGAGGCGGCGAACAGGCGTCCGCATCCCTCCGGGAGCGTTATCCTGGGGATGAACGACCTGACCAATCCGGGCTTGCGCTCGACGGTCTCGCGGGAGAACAGCGTGAGCACCAGGATCACGACGACGGCGACTACCACGGCCCAGAAGTAGGTCGTGTACGGCACCCCGGCGTATGTCACCAGCCCTCCGGAGGCGAAGGCCCCGGTGGCCAGTCCCAGCGTGGGGGCGCTGCTGGTTATCATCGGCCCGACCCACTTGGGGAGGCCGATGGACAGATCGACCACGTATGCGGCCACGGTGCTGGAACCGAGCCCGCTCGCTATGCCCTGGACGAGCCTCCCGACCATGATCATGCTCGGGTCGTTCATCATCGCGAACGTGACGGCCCCGCACACGGATATGGCGAGGATCATCACGGTCGAAGGGCGCCTGCCCAGATGGTCGGAGATCCTCGGGAAGAACAGCAGCGGGATGACGGTACCCAGGAGGTACCACATCGACGCCATCGACAGCTGGGCGTGCGACAGGCCCAGCTCCTCCTGCCACATCGAATACAGCGATATGGGCGAACCGGAGGCGAAATACAGCACTATCAGCGCACTGACGGCGACTGCGAAGCTTATCCTCGTTCTTGCATCGGTCGTACCCATCAGTCCCTGATGAAATTGGTGAATGTCGTCGCTTCGTACACCGGCAGGTCGATGCCTTCGCGCCTCCCCGCCTCGATGCACTTCAGGAGCCATGCCATGTTGGCCCCCAGCGTCCTCATGGTCTGGAGGCCCTCCAGGTCCTTCTCGACCTCCTCGGGCGTGTGGCCGTGCACCTGGTTCCAGTACTGGGAGGACACGACGGGCATGTTGGAGATCTGGAAGTATTTGTTCAGACGGTCGAACGACGCCGACGCGCCACCGCGGCGGCAGGACACGACGGATGCTCCGAGCTTCCCCGCCGTGCGCCCGAAGGTGGAATAGAAGAACCTGTCCGCGAACGCGCATATCTGCCCGGACGGTCCGGAGTAGTACACCGGCGATCCCAGGACGATCGCGTCGAACTCGTCGAGGCGCGATGCCAGATGATTGACCTGGTCGTCGATCACGCAGCGACCGTTCTTCCTGCAGTACATGCAGGCCCTGCATCCCGGCATGGCGCTGTCCAGATGGACGATCTCCGATTCGATCCCTCTGGAACCCAGCTCCTCAGCCAGCTCGATGAGAGCCCTGTGGGTGCACCCCTTGGCGTGGGGGCTTCCGTTGATGAGAAGCGCTTTCATGGACCGGGAATCCGCGGAACTGCGTAAAAACCCTTCGATATCGATGAATATGAATATCCCCGTCCGACCCGGCGGACGGGGAATGCGTTTTCATCCCAGGAGCCTGGAGATGGATTTGGAAAGAAGCTCGTTGGCCTGCTTGCCGTCGATCTTCCCGCGGAGGGCGCCCATGACGGGCCCCATCAGCGGTCCGATGGCCGCCATGCCCTTGGACCTGACGAAATCGGCGCGCTCGTCGACGATCGCATCGATCACGGCCTGGGCCTCGCCGGCGTCCATCGCGCCGAGTCCGAGCTTCCCGATGGCGTCCTCCGGGCACGTGCCGGAGCACATCTCCTTCAGCAGGGACGGCAGGGCCTCCTTGGCGAAGCGTCCCGCCTTGAGCATGCCGAACGCTTCGATCAACGCATCCTCGGATATCGAGGAGGGATCGAGCCCGTCGTGCTCCAGCTCGCCGAAGGTGTTGAGCAGGGTGGTCGCGGCGATGGAGGCCATACCGTCGGCGGCGAGCATCTCGAAGAGCTCGTCCTGCCCCTTCCTGACGATCTGCCTGGCCTGCTGTCCGTTGACCCCGTAGTCCTTGACGAGGCGGGCCTCGATCTGCTCGGGGAACTCGGGCATGTTGTCGCGGACCGACCTCATCCTGGCCTCGGTGATCGTGGTCGGGGGGACATCGGTCTCGGGATACATCCTGGCTGCTCCGGGGAGCGGCCTGGAGTACTTGGTGGTCCCGTCCGGGAGCGGGTCGCGGGTCTCCTCGGGAACCCCGACGAGAGCCTCGTTCGCCCTCGACACGGCGACGTCCAGCGCATCCTTCGCCTTCTTCTCCGGCGCGGCGCACATGACGAACGCGTCGTCGGGTCCGGTCATCCCGAGGCGCTGCCTCAGGGCGTCGACGTAATCCTGCGAGATGCCGTAGTTCGGCAGCTCGTCCGAATGGAATATGCCCTTGACACCGCGGGTGCGGGCCCTCTGGGCCATCTCGGCGCCGAGGCGCAGCTTGCCCTCGTCCCCGTTCATGACGCCGGCGAATCCCGGCAGACGGACCGCCAGGACGCGTCCCTTCGAGGACAGGGCGCCCTTGATGACCTTGGAATCGCAGGACTCGAAGATGTCGGTGACATCCTCCGCTTTGAAATCCGCGGGTGCCGTGCCCCTGTCGTTCAGGATGCCCTTGATGCGGATGAGCATCTTCTGCCTGGCGACCTCGTTCCTGACGTAGTCGGGGATGAGCTTCAGGTCGCCCACTCCCTTCAGCTCGATGCGGGCTCCGCCCGGGATCGAGATGTTGAGGTCCTGACGGATGGTCCCGATGCCTCTCTTGACCCTGCGGGT
>CAVIUM010000112.1:917-5312 GCA_963645865.1 Lachnospiraceae bacterium | reverse complement strand
CAGAGTGAGGGTGAATGGCATCCATACGGCTTGGAACGTCAGGTCCACTGCGGACTGAACGGTTCCGGAGTAGTAGGTCTTCCCGGAGCTCGCATCCTTCCATCCGGCGAAGATGTAGAACAGGTCGCCGGAGGTCTGACGGACGGGTCTGGAATCCGGTATCTTCAGCGTGGACATCCCGTTCACGGATACGGCGCCGGCGGATGTCGGCATCCCGGTGACCGTATCGCCGTCGGCGTTATCCTCGAAGACGATCTTATGGGACCCCTGGCCGTCGCTCCATATGGCCTTCAGGACCATAGATGCGGCATTGTCCTTGGCGACCAATGCGATGTAGTCGCCCGCGTAGTAGATCTTATCCCCATCCTCAAGGACGGCGGAACCGCTGGCGGACCATCCGACGAACTCGGCGCCCTCCTTGGTCGGGTCGGTGCCGGTCGGAATCAGGTAGCTGTACGATGAAGATACCAGCTTGATCGTGTAGACCTTGGACTCGGAGCTGCCATCGCTGAACTGCCCCTCCATCGGGTCCAATTCCAGGGAATAGGTGTTGTAGTTGTCCGCCCACACAGCATAGAGCGTCTTCGTCGTGGAGGTCTGGGAGGTATCCGACGTGCGGGAGATGGCAATTTCATCGCCCGGATTGTACCGGACATCAGCGGATGTCCCCTTTCCGGCGACGATGGCGGTCTCGGACCACCCCAGGAACTTGTATCCCACCCAGCCGGGCTTATCGGAGGTCACATTCATTTTGACTGATACCTCCTTGGAGCCTACCGCCTGCGCGGTGATGGACCCCGGAGCCTTCTCGCCATCGGCATTCGTACCCAGATCGTATTCCAGATAGTACGTGTGAGGATTCTCGGTCCATTGCGCGTACAGGGCGAGGGACATATTGCTGGGGGAGGTCAGCGTGACCATCTGCCCTGCGGTGTACTCGGTCCCCCTGCCGTCGGAAGAGGTGTTCCAACCGTTGAACGTCCATCCGGCCTTGGATGGGCGTTCGGACGTCACATAGAGGTTCACCGAATCATAATCCGATGAGGTCTCGGTCGCCTTGGGGACATTGATCGCGCCGACGGCGGTGTACGTTATAGCGTAGTTCTTGAGCTGGCCCTTGACCGTGATGGCCTTGGACGCCTCCACAGTCGCATCCACGATCGAATAGGCCCGTATGGTGATGGACCCTCCTTCCTTGAGGCCCTCGATGTAGCAGTATCCGCCCGTGCTGGTCTCCTTCTGTTCGACTATCTTCGCATACACTCCGTCGCCGGAGGTTATCTCGAACTTGGCGCCGCGAACCGCATCGGATGCTCCCGACGTCCTCGCGGACAGGTAGAGCTTTTCGCCGATACGGACGGACGAGCTCCCGGAGATGCGGATGTCCGTGGGCGGGACCTCCTGGGGCGTCCAATTGGCCATGAGCGTAACGCTTTGGCTCGGCGTGTACGTCGTTCCGGTCAGGATATCCTCCTCGCCTTTCACGCTCCATCCATCGAAGTTGTTGGCCGTGAGCGATACCTGGGCCTCTGTCGGAAGATATACGGACATACCGGGTTTCACGCGCTGCTGGAATCCGCCCTCTCCGCCGTTGGCATCGAACGTCACGGTGTACGTCGTAGCGCCACTGTCGATGTAGTACGCCGCGAAGATCAGGTCTTCGGACGACTCCATGTTGAGGCCTGGGGCATACAAGGCGTCCGTGGCCGTTCCATTCACCACGCGCTGCCATCCGATGAAGTCCTTGCCGGATTTCTCGACAACATCCGCCTCTCCGAGCAACTGGAAGCTCTCGCCGGTGTGCGTCACGTATCCCTTGACATTCAGGGAGCCTCCGTCGATGATGAAGACAGCTACGTGGGCATCGCCGTACCATTGGGCGATGGCGTTGTAGTTCCCGTGGACCGTGTATGAGGAACCCAGTGCGTAATCGGCCAGATTCCCGTAACCGTCGTTGATGTTCCATGAGGTCAGCGTGTAACCGTTCTTGGTCCCCGCACTGGACCTCAGCGTGATCGCCGTACCATTGGGTGCGGAGATCGAACCGATCTTCTGGGTTCCGGATTCTCCGACCTCCCCCGTGTAGTATGTGATGGTACCCGTGGTGTCGAATGCCGATGGGACAGTAAGGATCCACCAGATACGTGTATGGTCCAACGTACTGTTGACCATGCTCACGATATACACTCCGGGGGAGGAGATCGAGCCTTCGAACTCGTAGTGGTAGACGTACAGATACGAACGGGACGTGAATTTCCCCGAAATCCCCGTGGGGGCTTGGAGGTCCATGCTCTGTGTGGCCGGCGCCCAATAGCTATCGATCGTGTACTCGGCGTGGTATGCCTCCCCTTTCGCCAGAGTCTTGTCCATACTATCTATGTGACTACCACTCGGATTCGCCGACCATACAGCAGTCAACAAATCATCTCCCTTCGGCGTGTATGTTTCATTCAAAGCGAACGTCTTACCATACACCGCGCTGTACCAACCCGTGAGATATCTCCCATCCAGCGTCCATGTTGTAACCGGAAGTTCGATGGCGTTGTTTCCGCCTTTGATCTCGAACGATGCGCGTTCTCCGTAGGTGGATGTTCCGCCATTGCCCCAGAATGTCACAGTGTACGTGACATCGGTTCTATCGCTGGGTAGCCCTCCGTAGTTGGCCCCATCAGCCTCTTCCGAGCACACTACGAACAAGCCTGCGGCGACGGCGATCATCACCGCCGCTACCAGCATAATCCTCTTCGCATCGCTCATAGCACCCTCCTCATGACCAGCACCGCCGCCGCGATACCGAATACCGCCGCGACAGCCAGCCATGCCGGGTTGCTCTGCTCCCCTTCCTGCGTCCATGCGGCCACCAGAACGAGGTCGCCCGTCACGACGGCATCGAAATCGTACCTCTCGCCCGACTGCGTGTACCATCCGACGAACGCGAACCCGTCCCTCACGGGGTCTTCGGGCTGCGCCAACTTCCCTCCGTTCAGGACGAACCTGTACGGGTCGGAGATCTCCCCTCCGTTGGCCTGCAAGGACACCATCACGGAATCCTCCGGCGCCAGCACGTTCAGGGTTATCGCATGGGACGTGTCCGAATGCCCGACTGCGACGGCCTTCAGCACGATCTGGTAATCGCCCGGCGTCGAAGGCGCCTTGCCTGTTATCCTCCCGTCCGCGTAGGTGAGCCATGTGGCCCCCGACGCGGTGACGATCGATTCGGGGTCCGTGGAAACGGTCAGGGAAACGTCCCCTCCCGCCAGAACTGACGTCTGGCCCTTGACCTCGAACTCTATCGAAGGCAGCGGGACCCAAACGGCGTACAGCGTCGTATCGCGCACGGTCGCGCGGAACGATGCTCCCGGCTGGTATCCGGCCTTGGACGATTCGGGGTCCAGCGCCCATCCCCTGAAGACGAATCCCGAACGGGTCGGGACGTCGGACGGGATGTCGAAGTCGTAGTATCCCGCGTCGGATTCCCCCGATGCGGATTCTGGAGCATCCTCCCCTCCGTTGGCATCGAACTTCAGGGTGAATTGAACCACGTCGTTCCATACGGCGTACAGCGTCATGCTCCCGGCGACGGTCAGCGACTGTCCGGGCTGGACCTCCGGCTGGACGGCCAGCTCGGATTCGGACCATCCCAGGAATTTGGAGCCTTCCTTGGTCGGCTCCTTCGTCGGGATGGTCAGGACGACGGAACCGTCCGCCGATCTATCGGATACGGGTCCCGGAGCATCCTCCCCTCCGTTGGGGTCGAATGTTATCGTGTATGTGACAATGGCCTTCCAAACGGCGTACAGCGTCGTTTCGGGGGCCGTGAGGGTTATCGAACCTCCCGCGAGGTAATCCGCGCTCTCTGCGCCCGCGCGGTGGCTCCATCCGACGAAAACGTATCCCTCCTTCGAGGGGGTGTCGGCCGGGATGGTCATGATGCACTGCGGCGCGACGACGGTGACGGGCTGCGCGATGGGCGCCCCCGTTCCGTCGTCAACGTCGAACTTCAGGGCGAAGGTGTTCTCCGTGGAGTATTCCCAGATGGCGTGAAGGGTGACCTCCCTGGCCTTCATGGTGTACTCGGAGCCGCGTCCGATCGTCGCGGAACCGTCGGAGGTCTCGGACCATCCGACGAAACGGTGGTCCGCCTTCGTCGGGACGTCGGCGGGGATGGTGACGGTGCATTCCGATGTCGCGGAGTATCCCGTGACGTTCGCGGGGGCGTTCTCGCCCGTGTTCGCATCGAACTTCAGGGTGAACACGTCCAGCGCCTTCCATACGGCGTAGAGTTCCATCGCGGGCGCGGTGTCCTTCAGGACGATCGTGTCCCCCGGCTGATAGTCGGCGGTCTTGGAGCTGGACATCTCGGCCCATCCGACGAACGCGAACCCGGTCTTGGTG
>CAVIUM010000112.1:0-907 GCA_963645865.1 Lachnospiraceae bacterium | reverse complement strand
GTGACGGGATGCTCGGTCTCGACCGACGTTATCGGCGTGACGGTGGGGACGTCTCCTTCTCCGCCGTTGGCGTAGAACTTGACGGTGAAGGTCACGGGGACCTTCTTCCAGATAGCGTGGAGGACGGTGTTCATATCGCGGACGGTGATGTTCATGCCCGGAAGGTACTCGGCCTCATCGGAACCCTCCTCGGCCCAGCCAAGGAAGGTGTATCCGTTCAGC
Organism: Lachnospiraceae bacterium; assembly: GCA_963645865.1. Lineage (GTDB taxonomy): Archaea > Thermoplasmatota > Thermoplasmata > Methanomassiliicoccales > Methanomethylophilaceae > Methanoprimaticola. The sequence continues at coordinate 685 of CAVIUM010000112.1, read as the reverse complement.
CTGGGCGTCATGTCGGGGATGGTCACGTCGGCGTACCCGTACACGGATTCTCCCGTTGCGGAGGTCGGGACGTCGGACGCGCCCTCGGCCTGGAAGGTCACGGTGTAGGTGACGACCGCCGCCCATACGGGGTAGAGGGTCTTGGATGGGGACTCCCATCCAAGTTTCACGGTGTCTCCGACGATGTACTGCTTCTCGCCGCCTTGGGTGTCGGACCATCCGATGCACTGGAATCCGTCCTTGGTGGGGTATCCCCCGGTGATGGTGAACGTGTGGGATTCGGTCTTCTCGCGGACGGACAGCGCTTCCGGAGCATCCTCGCCGCCGTCGGCGTCGAAGATCAGGGAGTAGAGCACGCTGTCCTTGCTCCATACGGCGTAGAGATTGGTGACGTCGGCTTTCAGGACCACTCCGCCCTGGCCGGCGTACTCGGAAGTCTCGGAATCCTTCGTTGCGGACCATCCGACGAAGGTGTATCCCGTCTTGACGGGGACGTCGGAGGGGAATGCGGCCTGCTGGCCCCATTTGGCCGTTCCTGTGTAGAACGGGGTTTCCGAATCGTCCGCGTAGAGCTTGAGGGTGACGACTTTCTCCTGCCATTGGGCGTAGAGCGTCACATCGCTGCCCTTGTCTATCTGCTGGGTGGAGCCGGCCTTGATGCTGGGGCTTCCGGAGGTGGAATTGG
>CAVIUM010000111.1:0-5517 GCA_963645865.1 Lachnospiraceae bacterium | reverse complement strand
TTCAGGTGGATCACCGGGAAGGCGTTCTTGTACCTCTCGAACTCCGGATGCTCGGAGATCTCCAGCCCGTCGAACCAGGTGTTCCCCCTGTACTTCATGTTGAAGAAGGCGTCCAGCATGGACAGGTTCGTGGTCTTCCCGAACCTGCGGGGACGCGTGAACAGATAGACGTCGCTGTCCCCCCGGCCGAGGATATCGGCTATGAGCATGGTCTTGTCGACGTAGTATTTGTCACGTTCGCGGAGTTCTGCGAACGACAGACCACTCATGTCTATCTGCTTCATGCATCCCAGAATCCATCACGGATTGATAAACGTATGCGGGTCACCGATGCCGATCCCGCGACTCAGGCGCTCCCGTCGACCGGGGACACGATGTTGATGCGCGGGCAGTCCATGCAGACCCCCAGCTCGCCGGTGTAGCCCTCGAAGACGTACAGGGCGCGGAGCAGCCCGCTCTCCTTCACGAACGAGCAGATCATGCACAGCGACTCGGTGATGTCCGCCCCCGCCGCGATCCTGTCGGCGGTGTCGGCTATCATCGCGTAGAAATCGTCGCGGTAGGCGCTCTTGTCGATGAGCGTGTTCCCCCCGCGCATGCCCTTGATGTACTGGGAGACGGCCGCGCTGGTCACCCCGAACATCTTGGCGACCTGCGTCTGCGTCATGCCGTGCCTGGTGACCAGCTCCTTGGCTATGGCTCCGCGGGCGGTGGGCAGTATGTGCGTGACGATGAGTTCGCAGGGCATCTTCATGATATCTCCCCGATTAACGGGGTTAATTATAATGGTGCCGTCGGGCCTCCCACGGGGTATCCCACTCCCACGGGCGGATCACTTCGGTGTACAGGGCCAATCCGACCACCGCGCCCTCCGCGCCAGCGTCCGACAGGATCCTGGCGTCCTTCTCGGAGGTCACACCTCCGGAGGCGATGACCGGGTGCGGGCACACCTCGATGAATCCGCGCGCCTGGGCCTCGTCGATGCCCTTCCTCTGACCCTCGACGTCCACGTTGGTGTTGAGGACCCCGGCCAGGGGCAGGTCGCGGATGACCTCGAACATCTCCTCCACGGTCATGGCGGCGGACTCCTGCCATCCCTTGATGGCGATCCTCCCGCCCTTGGTGTCCATGGACAGGACGATCCTCCCGGGATGCCTGTCGGCCATCTCCGCCAACCATTCGGGCTCCTTGACGGCCTTGGTCCCCAGGACCACGCGGTCGGCCCCCGCCGACACGAGCTCGTCCACCGTCTCGGTGGAGCGGATGCCCCCTCCGATCTCGGCGGGCACGCCGCATTCGTCGATGATGCGCTTGAAGACGGGGATGTTGCCCTCCTTTCCGAAGGCGGCGTCGAGGTCCACCAGATGCAGGTACTTCGCGCCCTTCCCTATCCACATCTCCGCGACGGAGACGGGGTCGGGCATGACGATCTGCTGGCTTCCCGGGACCCCTCCGACCAGCTGGACCACCTGGTGGTCCATCACGTCGACGGCGGGGATCATCCTCATAGGACCGACTCCGCGAACGCGATGAAGTTCTCGAGCACCTTCCTCCCGGAGACGCTGCTCTTCTCGGGATGGAACTGCGTCCCGTACGTGTTGGCCTTGCGGAAGAAGGACGGCACGGGGTTCCCCTCGTAATTGGTGGTCCCGACGCAGATGTCCTCGTCGGGGCTGCCGTAGTACGAGTGGACGAAGTAGAAATGGGGGTCGGCGACGCCGTCCATCAGGGGATCGTCGGAATCGACGGTGTTCCAGCCCATGTGCGGGACGATGCGCCCCTTCAGGGGGACGACGGAGCCCTTGTAGAACCCGAGTCCGGGCGTGGAACCCTCGGCGCTCCTCTCGAAGAGGATCTGCATGCCGATGCATATCCCCAGCGCGGGGGTGCCGGAGGCGAGCTTCTCGCAGATGTCGTCCCTGTAGGGGTGGAGCTTCTCCAGGGTCCTGTCGAACGCACCGACGCCGGGGAACACTATGCACTCCGCGTCCAGCGCGTCCTTCATGTCGCTGACGACCCTGACGTTGGCGCCGCAGTTCTCCAGCGAGCGCCTGATCGAGTAGAGGTTGCCCACGCCGTAGTCCGTGATGGTGATGTTCAGCGGCATCCGGAGATCACCTCTTCCATCCTGTCGAGAAGGAGGGCGTTGAGCTCCGGGGTTCCGACCGTGGGCCTGACGCAGTTCTCGGTCCTGCGCTTGGCGCCGAAGTCCCTGATCAGGATGCCCTTCTCCTTCAGACCGTCCACCAGGACCTTGTGGTCTATGGGGGAGCGGACGAGGATGAAATTGGAATCGGACGGGAAGGGCTCGAACCCGAGCCTCCTCAGTCCCTTCTCGAGGACCGGGCGCTGCTCCTGGACCATGCGGACGCTGCGCTCCACGAAGGACTGGTCCTCCACGGCCGCCACCGCGGCCCCCTCGCTGATCGCGTTGAGCGAGTACGGGATCTTCACGCACATCATCATCTCCGAAAGTTTCGGATTCGAGGCCATGTATCCGACGCGGAGCGCCGCCATGGCGTACGCCTTGGAGAAGGTCCTGGTGACGATGAGGTTGTCGAACTCCCCGACCTTGGAGATCATCCCGTCGCCGGAGTACTCGGCGTACGCCTCGTCGAGGACGACGATGCCGTCGAACCTCGCTATGAGGTCCTCCACGTCCTTCTGCCTGAAGCAGTTCCCGGTGGGGTTGTTGGGGGACGGGACGATGGTGAGCTTGGCGTGCGTCCTGACGAGGGCGTCCACATCCAGCTGGTAGTCGTCGGTCAGGTCGACCATGATCGCCTTCCCGCCGTTGCACTTGACGAAATAGTCGTACAGGGAGTACGAGGGGACCGGGACGGCGGTGTCGTCGCCCCAGTTGGTGAACGTCTTGAAGATGACGTCGATCATCTCGTCGGACCCGTTGCCGGCGATGATGTTGTCCGCATCGAGGCTGTACAGCCTCCCGAGGGCCTCCCTCAGGCTGCCGGAATAGGTGTCCGGATAGCCGTTGAGGTCCCATGTGTGGGTGCGCAGGTACTCGGCGGCGGCAGGGTTGGATCCGAGGACGTTGGTGTTGGTGTCCAGGCGGATCTCCCCGTGGAGCTTCGGGTTGTAGTACTTGACGAAGTCCCTGGCGGTCTCCCTCATGATGCTCCTGTCGTCGGACATCGGTTCACCAGCCTCTCGATCTCCGTGGTGAGGATGCCTTTGGCACCGATCTTCCTGAGCTCGGAGATCGTGCGGAACGCGTCCTTGGCCTCGATGACCGCGTGCAGGGCGACGTATCCCTTGTTCCCGGCGATCTCCAGGACCGTGGGGCCCTCCAGACCGGGGATGATGGCCTCCGCGTCGGCGATGCGGTCCCTGGGGACGTTGGCCATGAGGTACTTCTTGGACTCGGCTTTGATGACGCTGTCTATGGAATCGACGAGTTCCTGGATCTCGGGCCCGCACCTCTCGAGGGCGGACTCGCTGGTGAAGACGCAGGCCTGGGAATCGACGATCCTGCCGGCCTCCGTCATCCTGTTCATCTTGAGCGTGGACCCGGTGGACACGAGGTCTACGATGTAATCCGCTATGCCGAGGTACGGCATGACCTCCGCGGCCCCGGTGACGACGATGATGTTGACGTCCTTCCCCAAAGACTCGAAGTAGCGCCTGGCGATGTTGGGGTAGGAGGTGGCGATGCGCGACCCGTCCTTGATCTGGGACGCTTCGGTTATCCCGCTCTTCTCGGGGACGGCGACGGCCATGTGGCAGTATCCGAACCTCAGCGGGAGCTTCTCCACGATGGATACCTCCGCTTCGGCGACCTGGTCCTGACCGGTGATGCCGAGGTCTATCGCGCCTTTGGCTATGAACTCGGGTATGTCCTGGGCCCTGACGAACAGGACCTCGACGTCCTGGTTCCTGGCCTTGATGTAGAGCTTCCTCCCGATGTCCTCCCCCAGGTCGAGGCCGGCCTTCGTCAGGAGCTCGATCGTCCTCTCGTTGAGACGTCCTTTGTTGGGAATCCCGAATTTGAGCGTCATATTGTCCACTGGCGGTTCGCATCGAATCGGCATAGATAACCGTTACCCTGTATAGCGCGAGGCTGGGTCCGTCCGGACCGCGCCATATCCTCCGCCGGCCTGAATGTGCCAACATCCATCCGGACGGCATGGGACAACCCTTATAGCTGGACGGTATTGGTCGTCCCATGCCCAAGATAGCGATCATCGGAGGCACGGGCATCTACAACCCCGATACCTTCGAGACAATCGAGGAGGTGTTCCCGGACACCCCCTACGGGAAACCCTCCGACCCCATCCTCATCGGGAAGATCAACGGCGTGGAGGTCGCCTTCCTCTACCGCCACGGCAAGGAGCACCAGCACCCCCCGTCCTCGGTCCCCTACAGGGCCAACATGTGGGCGCTGAAGGAGCTCGGATGCAAGTACGTGATCTCGGCCTGCGCCGTCGGATCCCTCCAGGAGGACTACGCCCCCGGGGACCTCGTCATCGCGGACCAGTTCATCGACTTCACCAAGAGGAGGGAGTACACCTACTTCATGGACAAGACCGTCCACATCTCCATCCCCGACCCGTTCTGCCCGCACCTGAACTCGATCTTCGAGGGTGTCGCCAAGGACATGGGGATCAGGTACCACATGGGAGGGACCTACCTGTGCATCGAGGGTCCGAGGTTCTCCACCAGGGCCGAGAGCAGCATGTTCAGGCACTTCGCGGACATCATCGGGATGACCGTCGTTCCGGAGTGCCAGCTCGCCAGGGAACTGGGCATGTGCTACTGCAGCCTCGCCACCATCACCGACTACGACGTGTGGAAGGACGAGCCCGTGGACATCAACATGGTCAGCAAGACCATGTCCGAGTGCCTGGACAAGGTGCTCAGGCTTCTGGAGCTGGGTCTGCCGAAGATCAAGGACTCCTGCAAGTCGTGCGTCAAGGCCGCCAAGGACTGCGGCGCGCTCTGATTGTTATAATCCGGCCGGGCCCCGCCCGGCCTTTTTGATGTTTCTCAGGACTCCCAGACCTGATGCCTTCCGGCGTCCGAGTCCATGCGGAGCTCCTTCTCCATCCTCTTCTTTGAGAACAGGACGGAATCCATGAATGCGACCCAGCAGACCTCCACCACGATGGATGCCGCTATCGCGACCATCGCATACGGGGTCTGAGGCCCCATCACGGCGACGCACAGCGCGATGGCGATCCCCTTGTTCTTGTACGAGATCATGAGGATGTCCGTGACCCTCTGGGACCAAGGGATGCCGACCTTCCTCTCGACCGCCTCGGTGCCCAATCCGAGTCCTATGTCCCTCAGGGCGGCGATGATCATGAACACCGCCAGGACGGTCACCCCGGCGGAACCGAAGTTGGTGGAACCGACGGAGAGCCAGACCAGGAAGGCGATGATGCAGTTCAGGACCACGGCCATGACGGTCTTGTCGATCTTCACCTTGGTGAACAGCCTCGAGAGCACCAGCGGGACGCCGATGAGCTCCACGACGGTTATCGCGACGGTCGTCATGTC
>CAVIUM010000110.1:0-5542 GCA_963645865.1 Lachnospiraceae bacterium | reverse complement strand
CATTGTCAGAGACCAGCCCTTGAACTCCTTGCCCTCGGGTGCAATGAATGTGCACATGGGGAGCTCGTAGTCGCCGTACTCGACGATCACATCATCCATGTCACCCGATCCGCCGTTGGCGTCGAAGGACACGGTGTACTTGACAGGCATCCAGTTGGCGTAGACGGTGGTGTTCCCGGTGACCTCGATCTGGTCGACGATTTCGCCGCCCATTGTCAGAGACCAGCCCTTGAACTCCTTGCCCTCGGGTGCAATGAATGTGCACTCGGGAAGGGTGTATGAGACTCCGTTCTTGATGATTTCACGGACCATCGTTCCGCTTCCGCCGTTGGCATCGAATTTCACCATCGATGCGGATGCCTCGGGAATGGCGAAATCCTTGGTCGCCTCCCCCAGTTCGCACATCGTGGTTACGGTATACTCACCATCGCTGAGCATCGCCTTGCCGGCGAATGCTACCTGAGCTTGGTATGGGTTGGTCGAACTCTTTGCCAATTGACCTTGTTTTATTACTTTTTCACCATCAGAGATGGAGTATGTAACTATACCGTCCACCTCGGACATATTTGTATCGAACGTGACGACGAGGTACTGCCTATCCTGACTGTCATTGACCGCTACCTTGACATCGGTGATCTCGTATAGCGAATCCGCATCAGCCGGAACTGCAAACACGACTATCGTCGCGCAGAGTACAGCTAGGATCGAGACTGCGAAAAGCAGTCCGTTCTTCTCTCTGTTCATCTCTCCTTCCTCAGGCTCTCGGAGAAATACCAACGATGTTCGACTCGTCCGAGTATCCATTGTCCCCGACATAGGTGCCCGAGACGGATGTGATGCTTCCGAACATCTCCATATCCTTGTAGTCCTTGAGCATGACATCGATCGAGAAGATGCTGACAGACGACCCCACAGTCGTATCTATGTCGAACACGGCTCCCTTCGGATCCTCATCCGTTACTCCGAGAGTGATCTTCTCGGCGACATACTCTCCGAATTCCTCGTCGAAGTAGGTCACGCTAACCTCGATAGTGAGCGTGCCCTTCATCGCCCTTCCATCGTTCGCCACGATGACGAACTTCACGTACTGGTTAGTGGCCTTCAGAGTAACATCCACGTCCGTGGACAGGGCCTTCTCGAGCTCGAAACAAGCGGTGATGGTGAGGTCATCGACGACCATGTTATCATCGGGGACGCCTTCCCATCCCTTGAAAACCGAGAAGTAGTCGCCGGTAACGGACTTCGGCTCCGCAATGACAGCGCCGTTCCCAGCCATTATCTTGTTCCGGTCGATCTCGAGGATCGTGCCGTATGGGACATCCAGCTTAGCGGTGCTGACAGTTCCGTAATCCACGTTGTTGGTCTTGAAAGAGACTGTAAACATTATGTCCTTCCAAACCGCGTAGACGGTGGTGTTGCCGGTGACCTTAATCTGGTCGACAGTTTCGCCTTCCATAGTCAGGGACCAGCCCTTGAACTCCTTGCCCTCGGGTGCAATGAATGTGCACTCGGGGAGCTCGTAGCCGCCGTACTCGACGATCACATCATCCATGTCACCCGATCCGCCGTTGGCGTCGAAGGACACGGTGTACTTGACGGGCATCCAGATGGCGTAGACGGTGGTGTTCCCGGTGACCTCGATCTGGTCGACGGTATCCCCGGTCTTCGTCAGGGACCAGCCCTTGAACTCCTTTCCGTTGTAGACAAAGGTGCACTCGGGAAGCTCATACGGCCCATATTTGACCATAGCCGCGTCCATGTTGCCCGATCCGCCGTTGGCGTCGAAAGTGACCTTATAAATCTCATCCTCGTAGACGGCCATGAGCTCGGTGTCGCCCAATATCTGGATGACAGTCACAACAATCTTCCCATCACTCCATCCGAGGAACTTCTTGCCTTCAGGGGCGGCGAATGTCTGGGGGAATCCGAGGAGTTCCGTGACATCCGTTCCGTACTCATACGTCTTCTCTATCGGCTCTCCGGTGCCCTCTCCGGGCTGGTATGTCAGGGTGTACTCTCTGATTATTCCCTCGAATACCACTTCGACAGTTACATCGCCCTTGACGATGTAGGTTTCATCCAGCCCCTTTCCATCGATGGTGACGGACTTGAGCTTGTAGTCGTACATCTCCGTGGATTGCGCCTCTTTGAGGGCGACCGAGACGGACATCGCTCCCGTACCGATCTTCAGGACATTACCATCCATCCAGACCTCGTCACCGTACACGGCCTCAACCTCTGCGGGGTCAGCCGTTCCGTTCTCGACCTTCACGGTAACGGTGTATTTCAGAGGGGTCTTCTCGAACTGGGCGTAATAGTCCTCGCTCCCGGTCAGCTTGGTGATTCCCTTTCCAGTCCCATCCTTCTCGGTGTTCCATCCGATGAAATCATAGGAGAATCCTTCGAATTCGAAGGACTTCGGGTCCGCAGGAATCTTCGGCTCATAGCCGCTGATGACGGAGGTCGTATCGTAATGCTTGTAATCGGGCTCCCCGAACTGATCGAACGGATCATAGGAGAGGAACGAATCATAGGAGAACCATTGCACCTTGTATTCGTTCGTAGCGCCGTACTTGGCAACGAGAAGGATCTCGCAGTCATCGTTCGCATAATCGGTGTCAATCATGACCAACGATCCTGCATTGTTGTTGCGTTCCATGTCGGTTCCCTGTCCGACGATCCAGTACAGGAACTCCCTCTCGGTCCCCGCTCCATTGGGAAGGATCACATGAATCTTGGCCGGCTTGAAATTGATGCCTCCGAACGGATAGTTGAATTGCTGAGATACCTCTTCAGGAACGACGTAGGGATAGTAGGGATTCCCTTCGATCATCGCCAGAATCTCCACGGGGAGAACGAGTGTGGGTTCGGTGTTGTTGTACTCGTCTCTGAGTATCAGTTGGAATCTGGGGTCCTCGAGCTCCAGATAAGGTTCGAGTTTGTACTCGGTCAGATCGTATTCGTATCCTCCGTCATCGTCCAACCCGTCCTTGTCGAATCCCAGGACCGTCTCGGTCAGCCTGAACACAGGCATGGTTTCAGGATCCCATCCAGTTCCGGCGAAGATGACTATGTTGCCGTCCATCTCCTTCAGTTCCTTCCCGGTGAACTTAAGCTTCATCTCTGCGGCCGTTTCTTGGCTATCGGCCAGCTCATACTTCATCGTCAGGAAGAAAACGGAATCGTCATCGTATTGATACTTCTCATCGCTCACATTGACGACCCAATACCATCCGGCCCCCCTATCGTTCGCGAAGATCAGATCGGTATAGACGGTCGCCGATGTCCCCACATTATGCTCTGAGACCCAGTCCCAGTAACCCTGGAACCCATTCTTGAATGTCATCACAATCGGACAATTCTGATAGGATTTGACGGGGCAAGCACCCGTGAGCTCCACTTGGAAGAGCTTGTTATCTTCCGCAACAGGCTCCTTCTCGAGCTCTTGGCCGGATTCATCCTTCTTGAACTCCGGATGTTGATTATCGAACTTGGTGCCGATATTCTGAAGATCGCCGACGGCCTTTCCGAAAACGACGTCTTCCGTCTGGGCGGTACCGAATCCGAGCTTCGATACGTATTTCGTATCGGTGACCTCGAATCTGCACGAAGCGGAGGTCGCGTAATAGTCGCCCCATGCATCATATTCTACCTCGAGCTTGTATTCGCCCTTCTCCAACTTGGGAAGTTCCACGAGGAGAGCATCCCACTGGACTTTCTCCAGGACCGGCTTGAGATCGTATTGGTCGATAAGAGTGAAGGATTGCTCCGTCGGAAGGGCATCTTTGTTCTTGTACTGCTTGTCAGCATCGTAGGTCCACTGGGGGATATTCTTCGCGCTGTCGTAATCCCTCTTCTCCCATCCGTCGAGAGCGATTGTCGCACTGGTCTCGTTACCCTCGACCATGTATGCAGCATAGATCTTCAATGTCCTGACCACGTCCTGGGAACCGGTGTACTTCACCTGTACGGAGAACGATACCACGTTCTCACCCACTTTGGGCTCCTCGAGCGGATCGACACCTCTGATCTGCGTGCTTTCCTTGCTTATTATCTTCTGTCCGAAATTGGCTATGGCTATTCCGATCTCTGCCGGATCCGGATTGGCTGGATCGTTGAATTCGACAGGAGTCTTCAGTGTCACACCCATAATGGCCTGTGCGTTGCCGTGGAAGTAAACGGGCACCAGCCACCAGTCGAGGCCGTCCCACGTCACAATCGTGAGATTCTTGAAGTCCTCCACGGGAACGATCGTCTGGAACTTGCCCACTTCAGGGGCCCAGTATTCCGCCGCTTCCTCTGTCATTACGTTACATTCGATCTGACTCTTGGTGAATTGTACACCTTGTTTGATCAGAACCTTGCCGTCCCCATCGAATGTAACCTTATCGATGCTGGACTCCTCGAAGGTTATCTCGGCATTGTTCGTTATCATCGAGTTGCTGTACTTGGATTCATCGGCCGGAACATTCGAATCTTGGTAATACCACCCGGAATCGTACATGACGTCGACGTTATAGAACGAAAGCTTTCCCTCGTTCAGAGATTTGCCTCTCTCGCCGTCACAACCGAAAATGAACCCGCCAGTCTTCACAGACGCACTGGTGATCGACACTTCCGAAGGAGTGCCATCGTCGTTGAGATATACAAAAATCCCTTTTACTTTTAGTGTATAGCCATCGAGATCAATTCCGAAATTACGTGAAATTACGAGTTGATCTTCTAAACTTATATCCGCTGTCAGCCTCACTCCGGCATAGCCATTATTATACGCCTCTGTCAGTTCTGATGCTTCACCGACATGCTGATAATCATCTGCCTGAGTGAACGGGGATATGATGCTCAACGCACATATCACGACAATCAACGCCGAAGCGAAGGCCGCCATCAGACGAAGAGAAGATTTTTTCCTCCTCTTCACGTCTACCGTTCCATTCTTGTTCATTGCTTTCCCTCCCAGCACGATCGGTCGGAGAACGACATTCCGACGATCCCCTACGACATCCATCGTGCCAAGGTTCAGGCAGCCGATCCCCCATCCGAGATGCGGTTCCCTGCTGCCTGTGAGTCACAATCCGCTCCAGCGGTTAAACTCTACAACTTTGTACTCAAGTACAGTATGTGTAAAAGCACATAATTTCAGATGTAGATACAAAATTGAAATGTAGGTCCGAGACCCCTCCGCGGAGTCACGGACCTTTGGAAGAACCGGATTACCGGAAAGGTTTTCACGACCGCATTGCGCAGTCGATGTCCTCGAGGAGCAGCGCTATGCGCTCGCCCTTCTCGGTCAGGGTGATGGTGGTGGTCCCTCTGGGATCCTTCTTCTCCTGGAGGATCAGACCCTCCCTCTCCAGCATGTTCAGCTTATCGGGCATCCTCGGGTTGTGCGACACGGCCTTGTACAGATCTGTCTTCAGGCACTCCCTGTTCCTCTTGACGAATATCAGTATCGTCAGGAGATGCTTCCCTTCCAATTTGGCGACGTCCTTCATGCTTTCTTCCTCTTGTATGCGATGAGTGCGAATATGAGCGCGACCGA
>CAVIUM010000109.1:0-5550 GCA_963645865.1 Lachnospiraceae bacterium | reverse complement strand
AACGGAAGATGCGCCCCGGTGCGATGTCCCCTCCCGTTATCTCGTAGAAGTTGGCGTAGTCCTTCGGATCGGAGTACCTGCCCTCGTCCGCGACCAGCGTCTTGAGGGCCGCCATATGCCGGTATCCCTCGAATCTCCCCTCGTAGGTCATCGTGACTTGGGTCCCGGTCTCGGCGGTGATCATGATCCCGCAGAAGAGGCTGATCCTCGCGCCGCCGTTGTTATCGGCCACGAAATAGGAGAAGCACGGCGAGCAGACGACGCTCTCGACGAAGACCGCGTCATTCAGCTCGCGATCCCCCACCTGAATGCGGAGGTAGTCCCCGTGGCGGAAGCCCTTCCCGAGCATGTCGTCCGTGGTGAAGCTGACGATGAGATCCCCGAAGCTGGGGTCCGTGCTCTCCACCTCTCCGCTGATGGAAGGGACCTTGCCGTCTTCCGGCAGGCAGAGGAAGCATCCGAAGAGGATGATCGCCAGCACGGCGACGACGGCGGCCGTTCTCCTGTGGTCCATGCCGTTAAAGGCCGATCGGCGATATTAAACCGCGAGACGGACCGGCCTTCGCAGGCTGCGTGGAACGCATGGTCGGCACTCGCCCGGAAGCGTTCGGGAGGATGCGCGGTCCGGGAAGTACGGGGACATGCCGACCCTGTCGAGGAAATCGGATGATGACGGGATCCGGAGGAGGATCGTGTTCGGGAGGTCGAACATCCGTACCGATGGGGACGGCATCGGACACCATCCCCTCTTCGCTGCCGCGTCCATCGGGGACGTGGCGAAGCCCGTGCCCGAGGTGGATCTGCGACGACCGTCGTCAACACGACGCGAGTACAGTCCCCGGCATGTATTTAGCCGCGGCCGATCTCGGATCCTGCATGTTCGTCATATCCGCCGGGATCGTGTACGACGGCTCCAGATACCTCTGCTTCAGGAAGGGCGAGGCCAAGTATCCGTATCTGTCGCACAGGTACGAGTTCCCCGGCGGGAAGGTCGAGGCGGGCGAGACGCCGGAACAGGCCCTCGTGAGGGAGTTCTCCGAGGAGCTCGAACTGTCCGTCGACGTCAACACCCTCCGCCCTGTCGGGGAAGTGAGGTATTCCTATCCGGACTTCGACGTCGACATCCACGCGTTCCTGGTCCCGATGGATTCCTGCGAGCCCGTCCTCACCGAGCACGAATACGCCGGATGGTTCGGACCCGGGGAGCTCCGGGATCTCGATTGGATCGAGGCCGACAGACTTATCGTGGACCTTCTGGAGGGTTCGTTCTGACGCTCGACATGCTCAAGACCGGCCTCGAGAGGGGATTCATCGACCGTTCGGTCGATGCCGAGGAATCCTACATCCCGAGGTTCCTGGTAAACGACCCCGATCTTGGCGAGAAGGTCATCACCGCCATGAAGAAGGAGCTCTCGTCCTGCGACGAGTTCATGTTCTCCGTGGCGTTCGTCACGTACGACGGAGTGAACGCCCTCCTCAACGAGTTCAGGCACCTGACCGAGAAGGGCGTCAGAGGGAGGATCGTCGCCTCCCAGTACCAGAACTTCACCCAGCCCAAGGCCCTCAGGAAGCTGCTGGAGATGTCCAACATCGACCTCCGCATCGTCACCGAGGAGCAGATGAGGATGCACTCCAAGTGCTACATCTTCAGGAAGGGCGAGGGGTACGACGTCATCATCGGGAGCAGCAACCTGACCAACAACGCCCTCTGCTCCAACGGCGAATGGAACATCCTGTTCAACTCCGCGGAGTCGGGACAGGTCATCGGCAGCATCGTGGACGAGTTCGAGAAGGTCTACGAGCACGCCACTCCCGTGACGCCTGAGTGGCTGGAGACGTACGATTCCATCTACGACTCGATGCGCGAGGAGCGCAGGGCCGTTTCCGCAGGGTCCATACCGGATGCGATCCCCAGGATCGTCCCCAACGTCATGCAGGCAGGAGCGCTGAAGAGACTGGCCGAGATCCGCGCCGAAGGCGGTAGGAGGGCACTCGTGATCTCCGCCACCGGAAGCGGGAAGACGTATCTGGCGGCGTTCGACGCCAGGGCCTGCGGCGGGAGGATGCTCTACCTGGTCCACAGGCGCAGCATCCGCGACAAGGCCATGCAGAGCTTCCGGAAGGTCTTCGGACCCGGGCCGACCATGCGGACGTTCGACCAGTCGGACATCCCGGAGTGCGACTGCCTGTTCTCCACCGTGCAGGCCATGTCGTCACCCGAAGTATTGGAGCGCATCCCGAAGGACCGCTTCGACTACATCCTGATCGACGAGGTTCACCATGCCGGCGCCCCATCCTATCAGAGGATCATATCACATTTCGAACCAAAGTTCATGCTCGGCATGACCGCCACCCCTGACAGGACCGACGGCTACGACATCTACGCCCTGTTCGACCACAACATCGCCTACGAGATCCGTTTGAAGGAAGCGTTGGAGTACAGCCTCGTCTGCCCGTTCCACTACTTCGGCGTGTCCGAGCTGGAGATCGACGGCATCGAGGTTGACGACAAGACGGTCTTCGGAGAGGTCGAGCTGGAGGAGAGGGTCGACCACATCATCAGGGAGACCTCCTACTACGGATACAGCGGGGGAAGGCTGAAGGGACTTGTTTTCTGCAGAGGGCTCAAGGAGGCTGAGAAGCTGTCGGCTCTGTTCAACCGCAGGGGCCTCCGCACCGCTTGGGTCTCCGGACAGATGGATCCGGCCCATGTGGAGACGCTGATCGAGAGATTGGAATCGGACGACGGCGACTACTGTCTGGACTACATCTTCACCGCCGACCTGTTCAACGAGGGCGTGGACATCCCGTCCGTGAACCAGGTGGTCATGCTCCGCCCGACCCAATCCCCCATCGTGTACATCCAGCAGCTGGGGAGGGGCCTGAGGCTCCACAGGGACAAGGATTTCCTGGTCGTGCTGGACTTCATCGGCAACTACGAACGGAACTACTGCATCCCCTTGGCGCTGTCCGACGACCACTCGTATAACAAGACGGAGGCCAGGAGGTTCGTCGCTTCGGGCGACAGCATGGTCTTCGGGAACTCGACGATCAGCTTCGACGAGGTCACCAAGAAAAGGATCTACGAGTCAATCGACAAAGCGGATTTCAGCCAGAAGAAGATGCTCAGGGACGAGTACCGCAATCTCAGGATCAAGCTGGACCGCATCCCGAACCTCACCGATTTCAGGAGCCACGGGACGGTCGACGCGCTGAAGTACATCTCCGAATGGAAGTCGTACCATGCTTTCCTCAAGACCGTCGACAAATCGTACGACATCGTCCTCGACGGGGAGCAGGAGAGGTACCTCGCCGAGATCTCGCATATAGTCGCACCCGGCAAGCGCCTGCTGGAGATCGAGGCCATGGAGGAGATCGCGAAGGGATGCGGCGATGTCAGAGGGTTAATCGCGATGATACGCCCCGGGATCGATGACGTGCACATGTCCAACATCCTGGCCGTCCTGGACGGGACGTTCTACGGCAAGGACGTGAAACTCATCGAGGACAACGCATCATCCCCCGGATTCCTCAAAATGATGGAGGATCCCGGGTTCAGATCCCATTTCGACGATGTCCTGGCCCTCGGCAGGGAGAACAACCGCCTGCATTACGCCTCGACGTACGCGGACACGGATTTCGTCCTGGACCGCCTGTACTCGTACGAGGACGTCTGCCGTCTGGGCAACTGGTCCAAGAACATCAACGCGCAGAACATCGGCGGCTACAAGTACGACTCCGTGACGAACTCCTTCGTGGTGTTCATCAACTACGAGAAGGGAGAGGACGTGGCCGAATCGCAGAGGTATGAGGACCGCTTCGAGAATCGCAATACTCTGATCGCACTGTCCAAGTCGCAGGAGGGCAGGGATTCCAAGAACATGGTCCGCGTCAGGGACCACAAGGAAAACGGGATGCCCATCCATCTGTTCGTCAGGAAGAACAAGAACGACGAGGGCTCCAAGGAGTTCTACTACCTCGGCATGATGGACTTCGCGGGATTCCTGACCGACGGGAAGCCGGTCGAGATCCGCTACAGGCTGAGGGATGCGGTCAGGTCGGACATCTTCGATTATCTGCTGAGCTGATTCCTCCTGTCGACATCCCGACGGCCTCCGTCGAAGGCCGTATCACATTGGTTCGATGCCCCCGAAGAGCTCCAGGAACCCTCCGTTCAGGAACCTCTCCTCTATGGCATCGGCGTATCTCCTGCGGAACCCCATCGCCCCTTCGGGCATGCCGGTGCGGGGGATGTCGGGATCCCTCAGAGCCGACGCGATGGCCGCGATGAGCTCCTCGGCCGCCTCCGGCCCCTCATCGTCCAGGAGGAACCACACGTCCCCGTCGAACTCGTCCTCCATCATCACCGGGATCATCGCCTCCGGCTCGTGGTCGATGTCCACATGGTCGCACACCGCGCCCAGGACCCTCGACACACGGTCGCGGACGTCCTCCGGGACCCTCCGCGTGAAACCGTCGGCGGTCTCCATGACGATCTCCTCCGCGCCCCCGCCGTAGACACCGACCAGCCTGCGGATGGTCTCCCTCAGCGCATCCGGCGACATGGTCCCCAGCAATCCCTCGAAATCGAAACCCCCTGCCATGCATCCGTCCTCCCGAAGGCCCGGATGCGGTGGAACGCATCCTGGACCGTACAGATATGGATGCACATTCAAAAATATGTACCGCTTCGGAGGATGCGGTCACATCGTTCGAAGTCGGAGAACAGTCTCCCGATATCCCCTTCCTCGAACCTCTTCTCGATGATATCCGCATATCTCCTGCGGTAATCCATCAGTTCCTCGGAGGTGTGCATCCATGGTATGTCGCGGTCCCTCAGAGCCTCCGCCACCCCGTGTGCGATCTTCCCGATCTCCTCCGGATCGCCGAACACCGAAATCTCTTGACAGAAGTCGCCGTATTCCTCCTCGATCCTCTCGCGCATCAGAAGATTCTCACTGCCAAGGAAATCGTAATCGTCGGGATCGAAATCGTCGAAATCGATATCGCAGACCTCCGCGGCATTCTCGGATGCGTTCATGAGGATGTAACCGACCCTCTTGTGAATCTCCTCGGGACTCGGTGCACGGAGTCTGTCCGGACCGGCGCCGTCCCTGAACTCGAACATCAGATCGATGGCTCTCGACGTCTCGTGCAGACCCAATATGTGGGCCATCACCCCGATGGTCAGACGGAGGTCGTCCTCGTCCATGCCGTCGATCAGAGCCTTCACTTCCTTCCAATCCTTCGCTTTCGCCATGTCCTCTCGCATCCTCGCATGAGATATAGGCCGTTGTGTAGATAAAGCGCGACCAGAACGGTACGGCGCATCCGGAGTCACAGAGACTCGCTGTTCGGCATGTCTGACAGTCTCGCCATAGGGTTCATCATCGGGGTCGTGCAGGACTCGTTCGATACCGCCCTCGTCCATGCCGTCGATACGTACCGCACAATCGCGACGGACGGATACATGAAGATGAAGGCCGGCGAAGCCCTGGTGAAATCATGATTCCTCGTTCCTGACGAGTCCCTTCTCCACGACGATCTTGC
>CAVIUM010000108.1:0-5624 GCA_963645865.1 Lachnospiraceae bacterium | reverse complement strand
ATTCGATGGACCATCCATACGATTCTCATCTCCGATGCCGCATGATCCGATTTTCGGTAGACATGATACCTATCTCCGGAATCGGAATGGTGGATGTGGCTATTGCCCCCGGGCTGCCGGCAAACTGTGGGCCCGCACGGACTTCATTCGCCTGTGGAGTGGAACCGTTCGTGGCTATAAATGTCCTGGCATAAGTGTACTAGATTCGTGTTGATACTCACACTTGGCATGCTGTCAGGGGATTTATACCGGAGTGACGATAGGGAAGCGTTAGTACGACCGATGAGGCCCTTTGTGGGAGAGTTTGTCTGAACGCCGCAGGACGTTTGTGTGGCCCTGGTTGTCGCCGGAACGTGATATCTGGGGTTTCCTGCGTATCCCATTCCTTAGGTGTCGACTTCTCCCCATCGTCTCACGGGTTCCGGAATGTCCGGATTAGGATGACCATCTGGACAGAAGAAGGATGATGCCGAGCACTGCTATGACAACCGCCATAGCGGTCGGGCATCGGCATCGGGCCCTAATGGACCTGTAGGCATTTCGACCGACATGACGGGGATGTTTCCTTCGGATATAGCCGTTTCATTGCCCGTCCGCGGCCGAGTGCACCGGGTGTTCTACGGATGTGTTGATGTTCCCTGTCCATGTTTCGAGCATCCCATGGCAGCGGATATGGCAGGATGTCGCTTCCAGCCTTCATGCGCTTCGAGGATTGGGTCCGGTGGAAGGAACGGCGTTCGACTCCCGACGATGATTCGGAGAACGGCACCGGAGATCGGGGCGAGTATCCATATGGAATCCACGAGGACATGTACTATACCGACAGGATCGGAGACCTCAGATATCTTGCGATCAACGGGTCGAGGTCCGCGGCCCTCTTCCTAAAGAGATACTATTCCGAAGCCCTCACGTCCAATCCCATGCTCGCCCACAAGTACGCCTGCTACGTCGCCATGTGCGGTGATGAGGGTACGGGGAAGGAGCCGGATTCGGAAGGGATGCAGATGATCGGATCGTTCCCCGAGGATTGGCCGTTCATGGACAATCCCGGGAGGTTCGAACTCACCAACGCAGGGAAGGCCGAGGAGATCGCCGTCGGGATCATCGCCGAAAGGAACAGGAAGGCCTTCGTCGGGGAAATCGTCTTCGAGGGGCTGTACTTCTGGGATGTCGTAGACTACTGTATCAGGCGGTATGCCGGATTCCACGAGATATCCCTCGAAGAATCCGCGGTCATCCTGAATCCGGTCATAAACAACGAGAAATTCAGAGTGGGGGCGGCCTTCATCGGCCATATGAATCTGGCCCGTCTGATGGCCGTGCTCCGCGGGAGGGTGGAGGATGCTGGAGGCACCAATCCGCCGTTGAGACTTCCGAAGAAGCACGGGAACTTTGTGATCACGGAGCTTCTCGAATATCGAGGATATGCGGGGTGAAACGGGATCGCTCCGAGTCTAGATCCGAAGAATGAGTACAGACAGTCACCTCGGGTTGCATTCGAGCAGTGGACCCGCACGGAACCTTCATATCAGGTACATCCAGGACCAGAATAGATTGGCCTTCGATTCCTTTCTCAGATCCTCACATGCGACATTATAGGCCCTCTCTTCGGATCCCGGGTCGATGCCCTCGAAGGAATCCGACAGCCTGATGGACGGAGTCAGATCCAGAGGTATCCTGTTCTCCGAGTAGATGTAGAAGCATCCGTCCTGCACCGGGGAGAATTCCCCGATGCAGGTGTTCCCCAACATGAAGGCGATCCTCCCGACGTCAGGCGGAATCGAGATGGCGTCCTCGTTCCCTCTGTAGAGGGACGCCACGTGGCAGTCATCGGCGTACAGCTCGACGCAGTAGTTCATCGGCACGTAGCGGGAGTATCTGACACGGATTTCCGTCCCGGGGCCGTGACGATAAACCCTGCTCCGGTGGTGGACCAAGTGCGTGTCCCTCATTTTGTAGACTATGTGGGCGCTGATCAGCAGTCCGGGCACTGCGAAGAGGCCCAGGATCACGCTAAAGATGTCCTGACGGACCATCGCGTTGCATAGGAACAGAAAAGCGACGACGGCCATCCCGACGTGCATCAGGAAGATCCATCTCGCGACGGGGTTCTATGTTGTGAGTCTGTCCCACATGTGTTCGGCGAGTACCCTGATGAGGCCCTTCCCGTCTCCGTCGCACTCCGGGGATACTCCGTCTTCCATGCCGTTCCGATGCATCTCATGAATTAAACTGCTGTTGTCACATCGAGCAGTTGGGGCAACAGTCTCATCGGCCGGATTCCGCGCATCTTTTGGTTCCTGGCCTGCTGTCGCTATGGTCCCGCGATCCAACCCGCCATATGGCATGCCTTGACCGAGTTTCTTGAGTGTACTACGGACGTGTTGGTGTTTCCCACCCCGTTTCCGAGCATCCCGCGATAGCAGATGAAAGTACGACTCACGTTCTGAACCGTACGGTACGTTATTGTCGCCGTCGAAGGAAAGGAGGATATCCATGAATGGGAAGACGAAGAAGATACTGATCGGAGCGGTCGTGGTCGTCGTGGCGCTGGTCGCCATCGTCGCGATAGTCGGCTCTGACAGCTACGATTACAAATCGCAGGTCAAGGAGAACGTCGATAAGTTCGGTTTCGATGCCGACGTGAGCAAGGCCGATGTGGTCAAGGGGACCAATATCCTCGGTCAGAGCATCATAAAGGTTACCGGGACCTTCACATCCGACGGTGCGGAGCACAAGTACGAATTGAACACGTATTCGAATCACGAGGCGTTCTCGCTGTACATCGACGGTACGAGCTATCCGATCGATGTAATCGGGAAGTCGACGTACAACTATGCGGTGTCGGAGCTGGATCCGTTCATATATACCACGACCTACGGAACGTACACAGAGTCTCCCGATGAGGGCATGAGGTTCGTTCTGGCCGATATCGTGGTGAAGAACGTCGCGTATACGGACGGGCTGCCTGTCAGGGCACCTCAGATCAAGGTGACGAACGGCAACACGTACAGTTACGATTTCAGTGCCACCAGGAACTACTCGAACTCTTACAGCTCCCTGTCCGATATCACAGTGGCCGTCGGCAACGAGGTCCGCTACAGTCTCGTCTATCAGGTCCCTGAAGGTGAATCCGTGGACAGCGTGGAGTGGGAATGGATGTACTTCGATCTGTACGGATACGCCCTCGACGAGAGTCTCGCCGTGAAGGCCTGATTGCTACATATCATGTCTGGGATGCGCGTCCCGTGGCCTCTGCATGATTGCAGACGGCATCGTTTTGCTGACGCATTCCGGGTTCCATAACGCAATAACGGGTCATCCCTCAGCTGACACGGGATGGGATGACCCGGACCTTATCGGGAAGATCCAAGGAATGTGGACCACCGGAAAGGAGAGTCATGCCGGGACCTTAGAACGGATTGAGATTTTCGATTTTGGAGCCGGGCAGATTCGTCGATTCAGCCTCATGGTTCCAATGTCTTTTCTGCAGTCATTCTTAAACTATGTTTCTTATTACACGTTCAGTGGTTCTAAACCCATATCACTATCGGATGAGGCCATGTTTCACCATCATTTCGATAATAAAACTCTGTATTCTGTACGATATAGTTCGAAAAATGGGTTCTTGAGGTCATCATATAACCTAAATTCGAAGAATATTATACCTGATTACAAAGTATATTTCTATAGAATATCGTATTACCGACCTCGAATCAAAGTATCACGACATCATGTCGTCAGAGGAGGGATGGATATAGGGAAGCACACAGAGTCATCTATGGAGACGCCGGCCCTTGCCATTGGACATAATGCCGCGTCCGCAGGCGATTCGATCCGTTTCATGTCGGAGGTGCATCGATGTACTACAGGAAGAAGACGGACTTCTCAGTCTCCGATGTCCTGGAGGACCGCCACGCCATATCGATACTGCTCTTCCTGGCGGAGCATCCGGATTCCAAGAAGACGGAGCTCTACGAGCACATCCCCCGCAACGCCCGCACGCCGTCGAAGATATCGAATCTCGAGGACGCCGGACTCCTCGTCCAGACGCCGTTCCGTTCTTCGGTGCTGCTCGATCTGACCGATACGGGGAAGGAGGTCGCGGACCTTCTCAAGGAGATCGACCGTATCATCAAGGGAGCGGACGATCCTGTCGATCATCCTTCTGACCGAACAATTTGTCCATGAATCCCGGGTGGTCGAGATCCTTGATCCCGAGCCCTTTCATCTCGTTGAGTCCTATCGACACTCCGCTGTGGGGCATGCACGGGACTATGTTCCCCTTCACCCCGTGCGGTATGGCGTTCACGGGGATGCGGCGAGGGCCCAGGCGGTAGCGGAGGATGGTCAGGAATGTCTTCTCGAAATCCTCGTGGCCGAAATCCGGTAGCGCGTAGACATCGTGGGTGTCGCCCTCTCCCAGGACCATCTTGTAGATGCACATCCCCGTCCAGCTCCGGCAGAAGAAGAGCGTCCCCGATTCCTCGAATATCGTCCACTTCTCGTCCATGGAGAAAGCCCTGAGCCCCCAATGCAGGTACCACCTCGACTCCTATCCGAAGTGGATATCGTATGTGAAACGGATGGGAACCTCGCCGAAATCCACGAATCCTACCGATTCCCTCGTGACTGGTAGAGAGTCCATGACCGTACCTATCCCGAATTCGGAGGTGGATGCCTCCGAGAAATGACGTATGGCGAGATATCCGCTGTTCTGCAAGTATACGAGCGCGTAGACGCTGCGCTGCGATGGATCAACTTCCTGAACGATAGCGAAGACCTCGTGCCCCTGATCCATGAGGTTGGCGATGGTCTCGTTGCATTTGCGTGGGATGTAGCCGATCCTGTTCCCCGATGCCGTGAAAACCCTGATCGCACGGTTGTCGTGGTTGTTGCCCGGATCACGCTTCAGAGCGAGCCTGTCGCCCTTCGATATCTGCGACAGCAGTTCGTCGATGTCCTCGACGTAGCATGTTCCGGCAATCGTCGTGTCGAGGAGGAAGTCTCTGGAATCCCCCTCGAGGGACCCGGCCCTGCAGAACGGGATGTCCAACAGTTGGGACATGGCCTCTGCAAGTTCCTCCGATATCCTTTCGCGGCCGCACATCCATCCCTTGGAGGGATCGTAGTACGGGAAGGCGACATGCTCGTAGCGGTCCATGACGTAGTCGCCGAATCCGATGAGCTCGGAACCGACGAACAGCCTGCGGAGTATCTTCGAAGCCTCTCTGCATCCGGGTCCGGATGACAGGGGGCCACAGAATTCCTCCACGACATCGGAGGAGTCGTATGACGACAGCTTCCAGCAGCCTTCCTGGATCCCTTCCGAAAGATGTTCCGCCTCGTGCATACGGGATGCGATTTCGAGGATGAGCATCATCGCCGCCTCCGCGGTGGCCGGTTCGGTGGAGGCATCGATAGAAGATGTCCCGGACGACAGCCGAATGCTTCCATCGATTTGGAGGGTGATGCGTTCCGTCAGCAGGTCGGGAGCCTTGCCATCGCAGGAATCCAGGATGATGCGGACGGAATTCATGCAGGGATGATGGCTGTAGAACGGATAAATCCGCGTTCGCCTTCGTGTTGATGCGTCATTGCAAGGTTTTCAGTATGACGCACGG
>CAVIUM010000107.1:0-5629 GCA_963645865.1 Lachnospiraceae bacterium | reverse complement strand
CCGGCATGGGTCGCCATCATCCTGTGCGGCGCCCCGATCCTGTGGGATGCGGCCACGGGACTGATTCTGAGGCACGACATCAAGGCCGATGTGCTCGTGGCGATGGCCATCATCGCATCGCTGGCACTGGGCGAATGGTTCGCCGCGGGAGAGGTGGCGCTGATCATGGAGATCGGAGGGTTCCTGGAGGACTACTCCGCGATGAAGGCCGGGAAGGGCATCGAGGCCCTGGCGGACATGTCCCCACGCACGGGGAGGATAGTCGATTCCGAAGGGGAGCGCGAGGTCCCCGTCGAGGAGATCGTCCCGGGACAGATCCTCAGGGTGCTCCCCGGGGAATCCGTCCCCGTGGACGGGAAGGTCGTCTCGGGAGAGACCTCCATAGACCAATCCGTCGTGACCGGGGAATCCATGCCGGAGGACAAGTCCGTAGGCGACCCTGTGTACAGCGGCACCATCAACCAGATGGGCGTGTTCGAGATGGTCGCCGAGAAGACCGCCGGCGATTCGTCCTTCCAGAGGATGGTCGACATGGTGTCCTCCGCCGACCCGGAGAAGACCCGCATGGTCAGGACGGCCGATGTCTGGGCGACGAGACTCGTCGCCATCGTGCTCGTGCTGGCTATTGCCACATACCTGCTCACCGGAGACATCTACCGCACCGTCACCGTGATGATCGTGTTCTGCCCGTGCGCCTTCATACTGGCGACTCCGACGGCGGTCGTCGCGGCCATCGGGAACCTCGCGAAGCGCGGTGTGCTCGTAAGGAACGGGGACGCCTTGGAGAGAATGTCCCAGGTCGGCACCGTAGCGTTCGACAAGACCGGTACGGTCACCCTCGGGAAGCCCCGCGTCGTGGAGTTCTCGCCCGTCGGCGACGGCGACCGCGTCGCATCCCTCGTAGCATCCGCCGAATCCGACTCCGGGCACCCGCTGGCCAAGGCCTTCCTGGATTACGCGAAGGAGAACGGCATCCCCTACGGGAAGCCCGACGCCTTCGGCATGACCGCCGGTCACGGCATCAGGGCCGGGAAGGACGGCAACGACATCATCATCGGGAACAGGGGGATCATGGAATCCTCCGGCATCTCCGTACCCGCCGATGCGCTGGAGCATGCGGACGTGCTCCACGATACCGGAGCCACGGTGGTCTTCATCGCCATAAACGGGGGATACGCCGGATCGGTAGCATTCTCGGACACGATCCGCCAGACCGCCCGCACCACCATCGACGAGCTCAAGGGCATGGATGTGAACTGCATGCTCCTCACAGGGGACAATGCGCGCGCCGCGAAGTTCATGGCCTCGGAAGCGGGGATAACGGATCTGAGAGCGGAATGCACCCCCGAGGACAAGGTCTCCACCATCGAGGAGATACAGGCCGGAGGGGGCAAGGTATGCATGGTCGGGGACGGCGTCAACGACGCCCCCGCGCTGAAGAGGTCCTGGGTCGGCGTCGCCATGGGCGCGACCGGAACGGACATCGCCGCGGACGCTTCGGACATGGTGCTGGTGAAGGACGGTCTGGAGGCTCTGCCCCATCTCGTCGGCCTGTCCCGCAAGATGATGTCCAAGGTGAGGGCGAACATCGCCTTCTCCCTCGGATGGAACTTCATCGCCGTCGCCCTTTCGATGATGGCGGTGCTCACGCCGGTCACCGGGGCCATAGTCCACAACCTCGGCTCCGTGGCCGTGGTGGTGAACTCGGCGCTCCTGCTGATCTTCAGCCGGAAGTGATCGGTATCTCTTCCTAGAGGGGCCCTTCCCTCCGCGGGAGGGTCCCTTGCCCTTCTTGACGTACCCGTCGTCCACGAATATGGACTCGAACGTCTCGAGGTCGCCCTTCTCCTCGAACTTGGAGCGGACGTACTCCTTCACGGCCTCGTCGTCGCAGACCTTGGACAGCCACTTGTAGGACGGTAGGGCGGGGTTGCCCTCCATCGAGAAGTAGAGCTCGGCGGCCTTCATGTCGGAACCGACGTCGTGCAACGCGTAGACGAGGAGCTTGTTGTGGCGGGATTCGTCCTCGACCATCGCTTCGATGGCCGTGCGGCACTCCTCCACGCCCTTGCGGTAGTTCCTCTTGAGCCAGTCGATCTCCTTCTCGGAGCTCATGAGCTTCCCGGCCTCGATTATCCTGGATGCATCGAACCCGCAGTACTGTTCCAGATACTGGACGTCCTCGCCGTCGTACATGCGCACGAGACCTTCCAGGTCGCCCTTGTTCAGGTAGACGGTGGCGAAGGCCTTCTTCACATCGGACCTGTTCTGGACAGGGCGGAGCTCCTCCAATGCCTCTTCGGAACCGGCGACGGCGGCGTTGATCATGTTCTGGATCCAATCCCCTCCGTCGGCCTGGAGCTTCTTCGCCCTCAGGTACTTCCCGAAGGCGGAGTCCAGCTTGAGGTCCGACTCCATGGAGGCGATGAGACGTCCGTACTCGGGCATCCCGGCCTTCAGCGAGGCTTCGAGGTCGTCGGATTCCAGGCATCCCTTGAGGAACGCCGCTTCGGGGAACATCTCGGACAGCTCGTCGAGACGGTATTTCGATGCCTTGTCCCCTTTCAGGGCCTTGACGAACACCCTGCGGACGGACTGCCTGAGCTCCTTTGTCTCCTCGTTCCTCGCGAGGAGCTCCTCGGCTTTTTTGGATCCCTTCTTCCTCTTGATGAACTTCAGACCGTCGACGATCTTCGCCTCGTTCTGGGGGAGGCATGATGCGAAGGTGTCGAGTATCGGATCCTCGCCTTCGACCTCCTCGAGGCGGATCCTGCAGTAGATGGCATGGTTCGATCCCTTCGAATACTCGGAATCCAGGAACGACCTGTCGTATGAATCGTCGAGACCCCAGCACAGGTAGTCGTACTCGACGAGAGCGTCGTCGGAGCAGGATTGGGAGATATTCTCGCGGGTCGCGACGAACTCGGAGGGCTCCATCCTGGAGAGCATCCTCACGGCGTTCTTCTCGCATCCGCCGCTCATGGCGACGGCCCCGTGGAGGTACAGGATGAGAGCCAGATCGGTCCTGCCGTTCTGCTCGCAGTCTATCCCTTTGAACAGTATCTTCTGGGGGTCGGAAGGGATGGTGAGCTTGCCTATGGTCAGGGGCTCCTCGGATTCCCTCGGGACCTCGTCGCGGGGCTTGAAGTCGCGCTCCCTGCGGTCGTAGGGCTTCTTCTGATACCCTCCGCGCCTGTCGTCGGACCTGCGGTCCTGACGCTTGCCGTCATAGGGTTTGCCGTCCCTGCGGTCGTCGCGACGGGCCCTGGGCTTGTCGTAGGACCTCCTATCGCCGGAACCGCGGTCGTCCCTAGGACGGTCGCCGTACGGCTTCCTGTCGCCGCGGTCCCTGGGCCTGTCCCCGTTCTTCCTGTCCCCCCTCGGCTTATCCCCATGGGATCTGCGGCCCCCGCGGGGCTTGTCGCCGTAGGGCTTCCTCTCGCGGTCGCCCTCGTAGGGCCTCCTCTCCCCCGAACCGCTGTCGTCCCTCGGACGGCGGTCGCCGTACGGCTTCCTGTCGTACCTGCGGTCGCCTCTGGGTCTGTCGCCGTAGGATCTCCCCCCTCCATCGCCCTTGTACTCCCTGCGGGGCCTGTCGGATCCGCCGCGGGAATCGTCCCTCTTCTCGTTGTACGGCTTCTTGCCGTCGCGGGATCCGTATCCGGACCTTCCCCCGTTGCGGTTCCCGTACGGCTTCTTTCCGTACCCTCCGCGGCTGTCGCCGCGGTATTCGCGCTTCGGTCTGTCTCCGGTTCCGGCGTGTTCTTCAGAGGGGGCCATGGGATATCACGGACCGCCACACTGGACGCCTATTAAAAGGAATGCGCCGAGTCGGGACCTTCGGACTGTTCCTCGGACCTTTGGGCCCTGCCGCCTATCGCCTCCCCGACGATCACGCCGACGGCGATGAGTCCGGCTCCGAGCCATTCCGTCGGGGACATGGTCTCGTTCAGGAGGGCCATGGCGAAGATCACGGCGGACATCGGCTCGATATAATCGCAGATGGCCACGGTCTGGGCCGGCAGATGCTTGATCGCGGTGAAGTACGCCAGGCATCCCAGCCCGGTGTTGACCAATCCGAGCACCAGGATCGGGAGGATGTCGTCCATCGGGACGGAATCCGGCAGCCTTCCGGAGGATACGACGAACACCGCTACCGTGAGGAACGCGAAGAGGATCTGGAGCGAGGAGTTCTCCAATCCCCTGACGTCGGTCGCCTTCTTGTTGAAGATGATCAGCAGAGCGTAGGTGGCGGCGGTCATGACCGCACAGAAATAACCGTACGGGGAGCCTCCGGCCCCTGCGCCGTTCAATGCCAGGAGGACGGCCCCGGTCACGACGATCCCGAACCCGACCGCACGGTACGCGGTCATCCTCTCGCCGAAGAGGAACGGGGACAGCGCCATCAGAGCCGCGGGACCGCAGCAGTAGACCAGCGACGTCATCCCGATGCCTATCTCCCTGTAGGCCTCGTACTGGAAGAGCCAGCTGGCGCCCATGAACGCCCCGGACAGGGCCACCATCGCCGCCTGCCTCGGCATGCGGAACGCCCGATACCTCCTGTGGATGAGCAGGAACACGGTCACCAGCAGGGCGGAGCCCGCCATGGTCCTGAAGAAGACGATCTGGCAGCTCTCCAGCGAGATGTACGATGCGACGATGCCGTTGGTGCCGAACATCACCAATGCCGCCAGGTAGATCGCCAGGTGTCTCCCGTTCTCCGAGGCCATGGAAAGCATCTAATTAGCGGATGTATTTCATGATATCATATCAAATCCAGATGTATTCATGAGGCGGTCGGATGGAATCGGACGTGAGCGTGCTGAAGTGCAGGGCGTTCGTCGAGGCGGCGAGGCTGGGGGGTTTCACGAAAGCGGCGGATTCCCTGGGATGCTCCCAGTCGGGGATCAGCAGGATGATCTCCGACCTGGAGAAGGAATGGGGCGTGGTCCTGCTGGAGAGGGGGCGCGGAGGTGTGCGCCTCACGCCCGAGGGGGAGAGGCTGCTGGGATACGCGTCGGCGCTCTGCGCCGGATGCGACGACCTCATCCGCGCGGTCGAGGACATCCGCGGACTCGGTTCCGGACGGATCCGCATCGGGACCTTCTCGAGCGTGGCGACCCATTGGCTGCCCCATGTGATCTCGAGGTTCAAGGCGGACAACCCCGGGATAGAGTACGAGCTCCTCATCGGCGACTACTGGGAGATCGAGGCCTGGGTGAGGGAGGGCAGGGTGGACTTCGGCTTCACCCGCCTGACCGATGATATGGGATTGGAGACGATGGTCCTGCAGAGGGACGAGCTGAAGGCCGTGGTGCCCGAGGGCCATCCCCTGGCGGATTCCGATGTCATCGGGCTGGAGGATCTCTGCAGGGAGCCGTTCCTCCTGCTGGAGAGATGCGACAGGGCGGAGGTGTCCGAACTTCTGGACAGATACGGGATGAGTCCGGACATCAGATGCACCACATGGGACGACTACTCGGTGATGTCCATGGTCGAAGGCGGGATGGGGGTCAGCATCCTCCCGGATCTCATACTGAGGAGGATACCGTACAGGATCGAGACCAGGAGCCTGGACGTCCCGGCGTACAGGGACATCTGCATAGCGATGAGGAGCAGGGAGCTTATG
>CAVIUM010000106.1:0-5708 GCA_963645865.1 Lachnospiraceae bacterium | reverse complement strand
TCAGGGGGATGTGCTTGAGCCTGACGGGCTCGATGGTCCTGGGGTGCAGGACCTTGGCTCCGAAGTACGCGAGCTCGGCGGCCTCTCCGAAGTTCATCTCGGGGATCTTCTTCGCGTCCGGGATGATCCTGGGGTCGGCGGACATGAACCCGTCCACGTCGGTCCAGATCTCCAGCATGTCGGCGTCTATGGCGTTGGCCACGACGGCGGCGGAATAGTCGGATCCTCCGCGGCCGAAGGTGAGGGGCCTCTTCTCGGAGTTGATGCCGTAGAATCCCGTGATGATTGGGACCGTCTCCATGGAGAGCAGGGGCCTGACCTTCATGGTCATCCCCGTGGCCGTGTTCAGCAGGTCGGCGGAGCCGTTGCCCGGCCTCCCGACCGCCACGATGCCCGCGTCCTCGGACGTGAGCGCCACGGACTTGATGCCCTGTCCCCTGAGGACGAAGGCGAGCAGCAGGGAGGAGAACCTCTCCCCCTGGGATACGACCGCGTCCTTGTAGAACGGGTCCTCGCGGTCGGCCCTGAGGGCCTTCTCGAACCCCTCCATGCGGGCATCGAACTCGACCAGGAACTCCTTCATCTCCTCGTCGCCGAAGAGCTGGGAGGCCGTCATCAGGTGCTTGTTCCTGAACTGCTCCACGATGCCGTCGGGGTCGATCAGGGGGTTCTCCACCACGCTGACCAGGAAGTTGGTTATCCCGGACATGGCGGAGACCACCACGACGCGGTCCCCTTCGGTGTTCGACACTATGCCGGCCACTCTCTTGAGGGCCTCGGCGGAACCTACGCTGGTACCGCCGAACTTCATGACTGTGATCATCGGTAGTCACCTCTAATGCGATGCGTCCGCCCGGAACCGGGTCTCGGACGCTGCGAATGTCGTTTTTGGGTCCTCGCGCGATCCCCAGGTCCTTCAGGACCGGGTCGATCCTCTTCCTGCCCTCGTCGGACAGCGGGGTCAGCGGGAGCCTGGGCTCCCCGGCGCCGTAGCCCATGAGGCCCATGACGTACTTCACCGGTATCGGGTTCGATTCAACGAACAGCGCGGAGAACAGCGGGAGGAGCTTGTCGTGTATCGACCTGGCGGACGCGACGTTCCCATTCATCGCGTTCCTCACGAGGTCGGACATGAGCGCGGGGCAGCAGTTGCTGGCCACGGAGATCACTCCGTCGGCCCCCATGCAGGTGAGGGCGAGGGTGAGCGAATCGTCGCCGCTGAGGACCTCGAATCCCTTCGGGCGGCGCCTGATGATGTCCTGGATCTGGGCCATGTTGCCGCTGGCCTCCTTGACGCCGTCGATGCCGTCCACCTCGGCCAGGCGCATGAGCGTGTCGGCCGAGACGTTGGACCCCGTTCTGCCGGGGATGTTGTAGACCACGACGGGGATGTCCACGGCGTCGGCGATGGCCGAGTAGTGCCTGTAGATGCCCTCCTGCGTGGGCTTGACGTAATACGGGGAGATGGAGAGGATCCCGTCCGCCCCTATGTCCTGGGCGTTCCTGCTGAGATCCACCGCCTCGCGGGTGCAGTTGCTCCCCGCCCCGGCCAGGACCTTGGCCCTCTTGGCCTGGTCCCTTACGATCTCGACCACGCGGAGATGCTCCTCGTGGCTCATAGTGGCCGATTCCCCGGTGCTCCCGCACGCGAGGAGGACGTCCACCCCGTTGGATTCCTGAAAGTCTACCAGGCGCCTCAGCGCCTCCTCGTCGACCGCCCCGTCCTTCCCGAACGGCGTGATCAGCGCGGTGCCTGTCCCTGCGAACATTGTGATCAAGCCTCCCCGTAATGCTCCTTCAGTATCAGTCTTGTCCTGGTGCTGAGGATGTTGTCGTAGCGCCTGACCCTCTCGATGATGTCGTTGAGGTGCTGCGACGATTCCACATCCACGATCGCGATGATGTCCTGGTCCCCCGTGACCTCGAAGACCTCGGTGACCCCGTCGTACCCGGCGAGCTCCCTGGCGATCTCCTGCGTGTCCGTGTTCACGGCGATGCTGATCTCCACCAGCGCCTTCACGTTCTTGGAGCTCGTCTTGATGGTGAAGCCCCTGATCACGCCCTCCTCGGTCATCTTGTGGACCCTGCTGCGGACGGTCCCCTCGGACACCCCCAGCTGGTTGGCTATCTCGACGAAGGGACACCTGGAGTCCTTCTTGAGCAGCTCTATGATCTTCTTGTCGAGATTGTCTATCATTTGGAATCATCACCTGCGGTCGGACCTATGGGGCGAGTGTAAAGCTCGTTTATATTTAACTTATGTTAATCGCGACCGTATCGATGATATCCGCAATCAAGCGGGACGGAAGAAGGGGGTAAAGGGTTTGGATTCTGCGGATTTCGCAGAATCATCAGGATGTCTGATATCCCGCGCGCCCGCTGTTCTGCTCGGGCTCGCTGAGGATGTCGACCTGTATCCTGTTGTAGGGGACGTTGATGTTGTCGTCCATGAGCTCCTGCCATACGAGCTCCCTGATCTGCCCGGCGTAGTGCGAGCTGTTGTCGTAGTCGTCGACGTAGCAGGACAGCCTGAACCTGATGCCGTTGTCGGCGAACTCGGTGAGCCTCGCCCCGGGCGGGGAGCAGGACCCGTCGACGATCACGTGCGGGTGCTTCCTTCCGGCCCTCTCCAGGCACGCCTTGACCTTGGGGATGTCCGAGTCGTAGGAGACGTCGATGTACACGAACACCCTGGTCCTGTGGTTGTTCTTGGTGAGGTTCACCAGGGTGGCCGAGGAGACCACGTTGTTCGGGATGGTGACGATCTGGTCCTTGTCCCAGTTCTCGAACTCGGTGTACATCAGCCTGACCTTGTGGACGATGTACGACGTCCCCGAGATCTGGACGAAGTCGCCTTTCCTGAACGGGCGGGTCGCCAGCAGGACGATGCCGCTGAAGAACTGGTTGAGGGTGTTCTGGGCTCCGAGGGTGATACCCAAGGTGACCACGCCCGCGCTGACCATGATCCCGGCGAGGTCCACCCCGAACGCCGCCAGCGCGGCGCAGACCGCTGCGACGGTGATGACCAGCTTCCCGATCATCTTGAACAGCGGGAGCAGGGACATGTCCATGCCGTCCACGTCGGCGTTCTCGTCGAGTCCCCTCAGGAACGCGGATATGATGAACGTGTAGACCTGCCACGCGATGGTCGCCCCGAGGATCACGTATATGACGGTGGAGCACGCGTGTACGAAGTGGGACACCTCGGCGTTGGCCCCGACGATGTGGGTGCACTCGTTGAACGCGATGACGAACATCAGGGCGGTGATCGTGGCGGTGAGGCGCTTCGTGAGGCTCCTCTTCTCCTCGGCGGTCTTCCTCGCTCCGACGAAGTGGGTCAGTATGGGGATGATGATCTCCGCCATGATGATGCTGGCGATGGTCCACAGGATCATGGTCACGATGGCCGTGACCCAGGGGTTGTTGAACGGGGCATCGAACGTGTTGGCGAACACGCCGAAGAATTTGTTGTAGGAGCCGTCGTTCACGAAGACGGAGTGGACGGTGATGTTCAGGGGGATGCTCTTCTCGAGCAGGGCCGATTTGTCGTCCGATATGGATTTGGCGGCTATGTGGACCGATCCGGACAGGTCCGCATTGTCGGCGTAGTTGCCCGCCGTAATCACGATGGTCACGGTGGTGACCCTCGTCGAGGTGTCCAGGAGGCGTCCGGCCGAGCTGGTCACGGTGGCGCTGACATCGTCGTTCAGGCCGGTGACCGAGATGTCGCTGAGGATGACCTCGTCGTCGGTCGTGTTCTTGATGTAGATCTGGACCGTCTTGCTGCGTCCGCTGTCGATGGCGACGTCGATGGACTCCGATCCGTCGGACGTGGAAACGACCAGGTCCCCGTCCGAGAGGGCCTCCGACGGTTCCGCTACGAGGGGCGTGAGCATCGCCAGCGCTACGATGACCGCGAGCGCCGCGACCGTCCTTCTGTGGTTCATATCATTGCCACAGCGACCTGGTATAAAGTGTGCTCGGATGGAATCCCGACGTCCCCGAGACGGGTCGGTCTAACTAATGAAGACCGTCCTGTAATACTGCATGCACTGATTTACCTTAAGAACGGAACTCGTATGCTTCCCGCCATGCGTAACGAGCACGGCAAGACAGACCTCGCCCTCGGCGGAGGGGACGCGGGGTACAGAGTTCGATAATTCGGCGAGCGTGAAGGCTGGCATCCGAATCCCCTCGAATCGGTTCAGCCGACGACGATCCCGTTACCGGTGACTCCCATGATGCGTGCCCTGGTCTCCTTGTACAGGTTGTGGAAATCGATCCTGCAGATCACCTGGCGGATCATGCCCATGAGGCTTCTGGCCGTCACGACCTCCGGGAACAGGCGCTTGAAGTCGCTGAACGAGCATTCGCACTTCCATCTGGTCCCGTATCCGGACACTTTGACCCACTCGTCGTACGGGAGCTCGCACCAGAGGCGGGCGGCTTCGCCTCTGGCGGAGCAGCCGTTCTTCCTCGGCGCCGTGTTGACCTTGAAGCTGGTGACGAACCTGATGTGCTTCTCGGAGCACAGGAAGGTCCAGTTCTCGTCGCTGCAGTAGGCCCCGTCCGCGTAGACGACATCGAAGCGGTGCCCCTTCTTCAGCGCCTCCTGGACGAGGCATTTCAGCAGGGGCGAGTCACCGACCGACTCGTCGGTTATGGCATAGGCGATGAACTCCCCGGTGTCGACGTCCGAGAGCACATGCAGGTGCAGCCAGCCCCTATCGGTGACGTCGGTCCCCCACTTCTTCCTCCTCCAGCGGTTGATCGACGAGAGAGCGAGACCGGAGGCGTCGATGCCGACCCTCCTGGTCCTCTCCACCACGTTGGCGCTGACCCCTACCGTGTAGATGCGCGAACCGTAGCGTTCGGAGAGCTCCTTGCTGGGGTTGGAGACGTACTCCGCGGCGAGTCCGTTCGCCCTCTCCAGAAGCCTCGTCGGAGAGGGCGCCTTGATGCCCACGGATGCCAGGATGCTTTGGAAGAGCCCGGCGATGGTGTCGAACTTTCCATCGACGGCTGTCAGAACGGTCATCATCCAGATGATCAGGGCGTCGGAGTACTCGAAGGGACGGCCGACCTTGCCCTCGTTCATCTGCTTCAGATCGGCGTCGAAAATCGGCTTCCAACGCGTCAGATCCCCGATATGACGGGTGAGTTCGAGCATCGCGTTGTTGTTCGCCCTCATCTCATCCTGGGTCGGTTTCCTGGGTTCCGCTTTGGGAACAGCGGGTTTCTCGGCGAATGTCCCTGCGATCTCAATGTCGCGAGGGGTCATCCTCTTCGTAGCGTTTAAGTTCCTCTGGGCTTTGTTCTGCTTCGCCATCTGATCACGTTACCGGGTGGCCTCCCCCGTTGTGCGAAGATGATTGGGGGAGCTTCCCTTCTCACGGTCCTCCGAATTAGACCGGCATGGCTGATTCCGGTTCATTATATTTTAATTTTTCGATAAGTTGAAATATTCGAAAAAACAATAGTATATAAATTTTTGTGAAATGGAGGTACAAGATATGATGACCATGGAGTTTTTCGCTCCCGGAGTCGGTCGTGCAGAAAGACGGACAGAGGTGTCGGAGAAGATCGGGACCTATCGCCTCCCGGCGATCGCATCCCCTGTGCCACGCGTCCGGAATAATTACCGAACTCAGTAGACGCGGGGCGCAACTTCATATCCGAGGTTGCGAATACGGAATCGGAGGACGTGA
>CAVIUM010000105.1:0-5870 GCA_963645865.1 Lachnospiraceae bacterium | reverse complement strand
ATAGTTATACCCCATATGGGGTATTATGGGGGATGAGGTGGAGCCCTGGGCCCTGAAGTGGCTGGCGGACATGAGGGAGCAGGGGCGGAGAGGGATCTCGGTGGAGAACCGCGGCGGGGTGCATCAGCTCCGCTGGCAGACCACCGAGTGGGACAGGGACAGGAAGAAACGGGTCAAGAGGACCAACTACATCGGTTCGCTGGAATACCCCGGCCACATCGTGCTGGCCAAAGGGCTCGACGTCGGGAACCTGGATCCGCGGGCGAGGGAGGCGTTCGGTCTGGATGTCGGGAGGACCGGACCGCCCGTCCTCTGCGATCAGAGGGTCCGCGGACCCATGATGCTCATCCATTCGGTGTGCGGGAACACCCTGGCCAAGCTCCGCGACGCGTTCGGCAACGCCCTGGCGGACGACCTGTGGATGCTGGCCATGGCCCGTCTGTTCGGACAGGGCAGGCTCGTAAGGGCGGGCAGATGGTATTCGACGATGGAGAACGTCCTCTGTCTGAACTACGACAGGGACCCGGAGGCGCTGTCCGAGGTCCTCCGCAGGACCGGGATGTCCTCGTTGGCCCAGGCGAACTTCTTCGAGAGCCTCGCCGAACCCGGCATGAGGATGGCCGCCGACATGACGGTCGTCTTCAGCCGTTCCAAGGGCGCCTTCCTGATCAAGAGAGGGTACAACCGCTTCAAGCTCACGAGCGGCCAGTTCAACATCGTCCTGATCTGCTCCATCGGCGACTGCCTCCCGATCGCCATGAAGACAGTCGCCGGGAACGTCAAGGAGGGTAGTCTGGAAGGGATGCTGAAGGAGTTCGATATCGGCGACGACGTCATCGTCGTGATGGACCGCGGGTACGATATCGACGAGCTCAGGGAGGTGTTCGACGATTCCGGGAGGTACTTCGTCATCCCGGTGACCAGGGACTCCGTCCTGTACGGCACCGTCCATGCGGAGGAAGGCGCTTTCGTGTACAAGGGCCAGTCCATCAGATTCGGCAAAGGGGACGGTTTCGGGTTCAACGCCTTCCGCTACGAGAACATGGAGCTGAGGAACAACGAGGTGAGGTCGGCCATAGAGGATGCCGGAGGCATCCTGATGGGACCTCTCCCGGAGGAGGCCGGGAATCTGATACTCGTGACCAACCTCAACGAGACCGCCGAGAGCATCTACCGCATCTTCAAGACCAGATGCTCGGTGGAGAACGTCTTCGACACCGGGAAGACGCTGCTCGGGATGGATTCGTCGTACATGCACGATTCCTACCACATCCAGGGATTCAACTTCGTGTCCTTCCTGTCCCTGCGCATCCGCACCGAGATCGACAATCTGATGACGTCCGTCGGATTGGATCCGAAGCTGACGGTGGAGGACGTCCTGTTCATCTTCTCCAATTCGACCGTATCCAAGACCTCCGACGGGGAGATCCTGGAATACGTGCCAGCGGACCTCAGGAACCTGGATCGGAAGCTCGGTCTGGAGTTATACCCCAAAAACCGAGAATTAGAGTTACATAATAACTAACAAATGTAACTAATAACAATTAATTTAATATATTAGTTATATATTATGACATAATGCCAGATGGCAGTTAGTCCGGTACCGGACTCCCATTTGGTACCGGAGCTGCTCTGGCAGGAGGTGAGAACCATTTTGGTGATCATCGCCAACAAGGCCCAGAGGGGGCTCCAAGTGATAATCGTCACCGAGACGGTGACGATTATCATCGACCTCCCGTAAGGGAGGCCGGGTCTGATCCGCCTTAAGGATCCGGCCCTCACGGGCCGTTATCACCTACTGCGTATATCGTATGCTATAAACGCTATTTCAATCATTCCATGTAGATGGAAAAACGCATGACAGACAGGGAGATCCGCGAGAAACTCTATGACATCTTCCCCGTCCTGATATTCGAAGAGGGTCTCTCGATCATGGAAGCGGTGAGCTTCGCATTGACATTCGAGATAGGTCTGGGACCCACCGATGCGGCCGCGTTCGCCAGCAGACTGATGAATAAGAAGGTCAGGGCCACCGATATCGGCAGTTATGTCTCCAGAGCACAGACCAAGCTCATGGCCATAAAAGAAGGGGAATTCGACTTGGAGGAATGACCCCTCAACATTCTTGGAAAGATCACAAACGGCAAGGGAGTGGACAGGACGGATCGGACTCGGTCCGAAGAGTGTCATCACAGAGGCGTTTCCCCTGGTGGGCCTCTTCAACCCCTCCCTCCATGATTGTGAAAAGACCCGATGGCCGTAGCCACCGGGCGTTCCGAAGATGTTTCTCAGTTCCCCTCGTCCCAATCCAGCGCATCCTCGTCGGCGCCGAACGTGGACTTCAGGATTACATGGGGGCTGTCCTCGAACGTCACGATCTCGCAGTCTATCCCGTAGATCCTGCGGACCACGTCCTCCGTGATGACCTCGTCGGGGGTCCCGACGCAGTCGACCACTCCCGGAGGGGCCATGACGATGATCTCGTGCGCATACCTCGCCGCGATGTTCAGGTCGTGGCAGATCATGATCACGATGATCCCGCTGCGTATCGCAAGATCCCTCAGCATCTCCGCGACGTAGACCTGGTGCTTGACATCCAGGTTGGCGGTCGGCTCGTCCAGGATCAGTATCGGGGTCTCCTGCACCAATCCCCTGGCCAAAGCAACCCTCTGATGCTGTCCCGCGGACAGTTCGTTGAACCCGCGCATCGCCAATGGTTCCAGATCGAGCATGTCCATCGCCTTGTGCACAATGTTCAGGTCGTTCGCGGTTGTGCGCCACTTCTGCTTGTTGTGCCTCCCGATCAGGATCGTATCGATCACGGGCATCGAGAAGCAGTCGAAGGAGTTCGCGGGGACGAACGCGATGTAGTCGGCGATCTCCTTGATGCTCATGTCCTTCACCGACCGGTCGTCTATCGTCACCTCCCCCTCAGTGGGCTCCAGGAGCTTGTTGATGCACTTGACCATGGTCGATTTCCCGACACCGTTGGGCCCGATGATGCAGTACAGACCGGGATGGTCCATGGTGACGCTGACGTCCTTCAGGACGGGCGTCGACGAGTTGTATCCGAAGGACACATGGTCCAGAGTTATCTTGGTCATCGGATCAGCCCCACACCTTGCTGTCCTTCTTCATCAGCAGCCACAGGAACATCGGACCTCCGATGAACGCCATGACCACTCCGACCTGCAGCACGACGGGCGACAGTATCGCCCTTCCCAGGAGGTCGGCGGTCACGAGGAGCGCCGAACCGGCGAGGGCCGATGCGGGGATCAGGTACCTGTTGTCGGCTCCGATGAAGATCCTCACGATGTGCGGGGTCACCAATCCGACGAATCCTATCAATCCGGTGAAACTCACCACGGCCGCGGCCACCAGGGCGACGACCGTCAGGAGTATGATCCTCATGGTGGAGGCGTCCACGCCCAATGCCCTCGCGGTCTCATCCCCCGTGGCGAGGACGTTCAGCTTCCTGGACAGGATCTGTACGACGATTATACCGGCCAGGACCACCACGATCATGATCGGTACCTCGTTCCATGATGTCCCCGCGAGGGTTCCGACCTGCCACTGATACACCTCGGCGAGGGTCGATTCGTCGGCCCAGAGCATCAGGACCGTCGTGAACGCGTTGAAGATGTACATGATCGCGATCCCGGCCATGATCATCGTCGTAGGCGACGCGTTCTTCATCTTCGAGGTGGCGATGATCATCGCCGTGGGGATCAGCGCGAAGATGAATGCGTTCACGACGATCGCGTGGGATCCCGACGCAGCCGTCATCCCCATGGTCATCGCCAGGGTCGCACCGAACGAGGCTCCGGATGACACACCGGTGGTGTACGAGTCCGCGAGGGGGTTCATCAGGGTGCTCTGCATCACGGCTCCGGCCACGGCCAATCCGGCTCCGGCCACGATGCCCACCACGATGCGGGGCATGCGCAGGTTCACGATGACATGGTCCTTCGTCGTGTCCGTGATGTTCCCGGTCAGATGGTCCCAGATTATCTGATACGACTCCAGGAACCCTATGTTGTATGATCCGTACGTGACGGCGAGCCCCATGACCAGTACGGTGACCACGACGCAGACGGCCATGAAGATCCATTTGCGGGCCACATACCTCCTGTAATCCTGGAAGCTCTCTTCCTGCTGTTCCGTGCTCGCGTCCTCGTACAGCCACCTCGTGACTTTACGGCTGACGATCTTGCTGATGCGTGGATCGGCTTCGCAATCACCCATTCGATTCACCGCGTGAGAAGGTCCGTTGATAAATCCGGATAATGTGCGGTCCCGGGAATCCCGGGACCGCGTTTGACTCAGGCGTTGCTGTTCAGACGGAACAGATACGTGTATCCGGAGGTCTTCACGTCGATGTGGTTGATCAGGGTGTTGTCCATGCATTCCTGGAGCACCTGCCAACCGGCGTCCTCGTCGAAGGTACCCGGCCAGATGTACGATGCCAGCAGGTTGAGCTGACTCACACCGATCGCCGTTCCGATGACGGCGAAGTACGAGCCGAACACCATGCCGTTCTTGTACGCCCTGCTCTCGGACAGGTACGCGGCCCTCTCGGAGAACACCTTCTGGGCCTCCTCGGCCGTCTCGGCCGTGTTGCCGGAGACCACCAGGAATATCACATCCGGGTCCCACTCCAGCACGGTCTCGATGTCCACCTGGTAGTAGTTCCCGCCAGAGTGGTCCGCGATGTCGGTCATCGGGAGGTGGCTGTAGACCATCCAGGTGTCCCCGGCGCAGGAGCCGTTGCTCCCGATGGTGTCGATGTACGTCGTAGCGGCGTTGTTCGTGTTGTAGCAGACGACGTAGGACATGTTCTCGAGCTCGCTGACCGAGCTCTCGACCTGGGCGTTGATGTCGTCGTAGTACCTGACGTAGTCCCTCGCTTCATCGGCGCAGTCCAGGAGGACACCCATGGTCATGATCTTGGCGACCACGTCGGGTCCGCCGGCGGCGATGAAGGCCGAGGTGTAGAGGAGGATGTAGTCGTACTCCCCGGGGACCTCGTGCATGGCATCGTAGACGCCCTGGTAGACCCCTCCGAGGGCCACGGAGCATCCGGCGGTCATGATGTTCTCGACCGTGGTGTCGATGTCACCGGAGTTGTAGTTCCCGATGTCCTTCATCTGGCTGACGCCGGGGTAGATGGATTCGTCCATCGTGCGCAGGCTGCTGTCCGCGGCGGTGATCTGGTCGTAGAATCCGAGCATCTGCCCGGCGATGAGTCCGTGGTATCCTCCGCTGGAGGATCCGACGACGGCGATCTTCCTGTCGCCGAGGGGGTAGTTGAAGTAAGACGTGTTTCCGTAGTGGTCGATGTAGTACATCTTCCCCTTTCCGCCGTTCAGGAAGTTCTGCATGTATGCGACGTCTTCCTGAGTGACCTTGCCGTCGTTGTTGGCGTCGGCGAAGGGGTATTTCTCGGAATCCCAGGTTCCCGAGTCGACAATCTGCTGTATCAGTTCGACATCAGCCTCGTCGTAGTAGTCGTCATTGTCTGCGTTGCCGTAGACCAGGAGCCTTCCGGATCCCAGGCTGGTCTTCTTGTCCTCATCTTTGTTGTTCTTGACGAGGAAGACGGCCAGGCAGGCGACGATGATGATCGCAACTACAGCGACTGTAACAATCTTCGTCGTTCTTGAGTCCATTTTACCACTTGGATGATGTATCCAATTGCCCATTAAACGACCTGTATATAAGATTTTTAGATTCGTATGTTTGAGTTGGATGAATGATGGTCAGAAGAGCCCTCATTCTAAAATGATATCTAAATGTCTAATGATTGATAATTTTTCTAGACATTTGAACTTTCTCTGTTCGATCTTTCAGGAATACCTTAAAAATCTACT
>CAVIUM010000104.1:0-5912 GCA_963645865.1 Lachnospiraceae bacterium | reverse complement strand
AGTTCCTTTGTCATCATTCTTGACCGTATTGAGTCCACCGAGGAAAGTTCCTCCTTTGATTATCAGAGTAGCCTCATTCTTGAATCCGTTGATTATCATTGAGGACGCGTTACTGACCGTCGTGCCCGACTTGGGCTGATAATTCTTCACAGTGGTCCCCGCATTTATTGTCAGGGTTCCGTCATTGTAGATGGTGTACCAAGAATTCTTGTTAGAATCGGAGAGACTACTGTTCAACCCCGTCTCTTTCGTTCTTTCGAAGGTCCCTCCGCTCAGGATGGCCTCTCCACCAGCATCGACATAGAGTGCGGCCTTCCCATCAGAGACATTGTCCACTGTTCCCGTTTCGTCTGAGCTAGAATCAATGACAGTTAGCCTCCCGACGTTATCATCGCTCTTCACCACTTTTATCGTGTGATTATTGCTTCCATTGACCAGCTTATGACCATTCAGATCCAACGTCAATGTCTGAGAAATTGTCAGCGCGTCGGACAACTCGTAGTCTTTGTCCAACTTTATTTCATCGCCATCGCCTTTGAGCTCCAAAAACTTCGACGCAGTGATCGATGTTGGAGTCGTCTCTGTTGCTACAACATCATCACTCTGAGCCACAGGCACCGCGGCCAGGACGACGAACGCGACCGCCAGTATCGCGGCCGCGGCGAGGAGTCTCTTGGAGCTCAAAGCCCCCCCCCCCGTCCTCATTCTCCCATCTTTCATTTCGTGTATTCCCCTTCGGCGCATCACCCAACAGCATCTCTCCATGCCGCTGTGCACCGTTGGAAATGCTACGACTCGCAGTTTTTAATAGCCTGTTACATGCTCATGGTTCTTGATTCATATACAGTATACGCACATGACCTTGGAATTCAACAACATAAAGTGAGACACCGCCCGAAAACGGTGCCCCTGCCATGAAAATCGACGAAAACAAGGTGGGTCCGGAGGAACCCCGGACCCGTTTGGAATCACATCGGGACGAACTTGTACCCGTAGTGGATGACGCCGTCGTGACCGTCGGCGTCCAGCTTGCGCAGCACCGCCCTGACGGGCATGCCGATCTCGATCCTCTCGGGATCCACATCGACCAGCTGCGCCTCGATCATCACGCCGTCGTCCGTTTCGACCATAGCGACAGCGTAAGGCTTCTGCAGGTTGTTGCAATCCGGCGCCTCGTGGATGATCGAGAAGGTGAACACCTTGCCGGTGGTCGACACCTTGTACTCGACCATCTTCCCGATGCCCGCCCTGCGGCACGTGGGGCAGAACGGCCTCGCCGGGAAGTAGATCCTCCCGCAGTTCTCGCACTTCGTCCCCTTGAGGTTGTACCTTCCGGGGATCTCCCTCCATTCCCTCGCGACGGATGACATCAGATCGCCTCCAGTATAGCGACGGTCGCAGCGGAGCCGATACCGCCGGTGTTCTGCGCCAGCCCGTACTTGGGGTCCTTGATCTGGCGCTTGTCCGCCCTCCCCCTCATCTGGTCCGCGATCTCCGCGACCTGCGCCACGCCGGTGGCGCCGATGGGGTGGCCCCTCGCTTTCAGTCCTCCGGAGGTGTTGATGGCGACCTTCCCTCCGAGCATGCACTGGCCTTCGAGGACCGCTTTTCCTGCTTCTCCCTTCGGGAAGAAGCCCAGGTCCTGTAATGCCATGATACCTGAAACGGTGAAGTTGTCGTGGACCTCCGCGACCTGGATGTCCTTCGCCTCGATACCGGCGATCTGGTACGCCTTCCTCGCGGCTTCGACGGTCGCCTTGTAGGAGGTGATGTCCTTGCCCCTGCCGAACAGGGCCAGGGTGTCGCTCGCCTGGGTGACGGCGGAGACCTTCGCATACGAGTCGGTGTGCTCCTTGGCCTTGTCCAGAGGGCACAGCACGAGAGCGGCCGCTCCGTCGGAGATGGGGGCGCAGTCGAACACGCCCAGGGGCTCGGCCACCGGGCCGGACCTCAGGACGGTGTCCAGCTTGATCTCCTTCCTGAACTGCGCGTTCGGGTTGAGCGCGCCGTGGTAGTGGCTCAGCACGGCGAACGAAGCGATCTCCTCGCGCGTCGCGATGCCGTCGTGGATCATCCTGCGCGCGATCATCGCGTGCAGTCCGGCGAAGGTCACACCCATGCCGGCCTCCCACTCCGCATCCGCGGTGGCGTCGAGAACGGAGTTGATCGAGGGATCGTCGAGATCCGTCATCTTCTCCGCTCCTCCGACCACGACGTAATCGCTTATGCCGGAGGCCACATCCATGTATGCCTGCCTGAACGCCACTCCTCCGGAGGCTCCTCCGGCCTCCACCCTCACGGTGGGGACGTGCCTGCTGGCCATTCCCGTGTAATCCGCGATCAGCGCGTCGATGTGCTGCTGGTTGATGAAGCGTCCCGCGGACATGTTCCCGATGTACATCGCATCGATCTCGTCCCCGGCGAGGTTCGCGTCCTCGATCGCTTTCATACCGGCCTCGATCCCGAGGGACCTGAACGACTTGTTCCAGAGCTCTCCGAACTTGGTGACTCCGGTTCCTATGACTGCTACTTCCCTCATGAGATCACCCCATCACGATCTTGCCCTTGAACTTCGCATACCTTCCGTAGTCGAGGTACACGGGGTCGGCCATGATCTTCTCCAGCACCGGGGCGTTGCCCCTCTTGTAATCCTTGATCGCATCGGTCACGGTGATGTCGAACGCGTCGCTGCCGGCTCCGGATCCGTAGGATGTCACGAAGATCCTGTCCCCGGGCTCGGCGTGGTCCAGAACATTGGCGAGACCGAGCGGGACCGCACCGCTGTACGTGTTCCCGATCTCCGGCGTCAGCAGACCGTACTGGATCTGCTCCGGAGTGAATCCCAGCTGCGCGGCGACCCTGGTGGGGAACTTGCCGTTGGGCTGGTGGAACACCGCGTACTTGTAATCCTCCGGTTTCGTGCCCATCGCTTCGAGCATCATCTTCGCCGCGGAAGTGATATGTCTGAAATAAGCGGGCTCTCCGGTGAACCTCCCTCCGTGGAGCGGATACGGTTGACCTTCCCTCCTCCAGAAGTCGGGGGTGTCCGTGGTGAACGACAGCGTCTTGTTGATCTTCGCGATTATGTTCTCGCTCCCGATCAGGTACGCCGCTCCTCCGGCGGATGCCGAATACTCCAGCGCGTCCCCGGGAGCACCCTGGGACGTGTCCGATCCGATGGCGACGCCGTACTTCACCATCCCGGCACCGACGAGACCCATGCACGCCTGTATGCCGGCGGTTCCCGCCTTGCAGGCGAACTCCATGTCCGCGGCCGTCATCGCAGGCGTCGCCTCGATGGCCTCCGCGACTATGGTCGCGGTAGGCTTCACCGCGTACGGGTGAGACTCCGAACCGACGTAGATGGCTCCGATGTCCTTCGGGTCCACCTCGGGCACGCGGGCCATCATGTACCTCGCCGCTTCGGTGGCGATTGTAACCACGTCTTCATCCGGCGAAGGCACCGACTTCTGGTTGATCATCAGTCCCTTGCCCATGGCCTTCCCGTCGACTCCCCAGATCCTCCCGATCTCCTCGGGTTTGATCCTGTACCTGGGCACGTATGCGCCGTAGCTCACGATCCCTACTTCCATCATATCCCCTCTCTGAGTGCTTCCATCCTCTTCACGAACTCCTCGACCTCCAGGTCCGTGGTGACCAGCGGGATCCCCTCCAATCTCGCCAGTTTCACGGCGAGCGGATCGATCTTCTCCGGTCTGATGTACACGACCATGGCGG
The DNA here is from genome assembly GCA_963645865.1 of Lachnospiraceae bacterium. Taxonomy (GTDB): domain Archaea; phylum Thermoplasmatota; class Thermoplasmata; order Methanomassiliicoccales; family Methanomethylophilaceae; genus Methanoprimaticola. Next base: position 2,174 of record CAVIUM010000104.1, on the reverse strand, counting down.
GCGTCAGCGGATGAGCGCGCACGGCGATCATCGGCGAGCGCCCGAAGTGGACGTTCGTGAACACGAGCGCCCTCTCGGTGTTGGACCCGTATATCTTCAGATAATCCTCCGAACCCAGGCTCAGGATGGCCTTTATCGAATCCACGACCGTATAGCCGAAGATCGATTTCGCCAGCACCCTGTCCGGATTCAGGTTCCGTCCGTCGACCGCCTCGATGAAGCGGTCCACCGGTATCCCGCCGGCGAACTCCTCCATCGATATGATGCAGTCGAGCTTGTACTCGGGATTGTACCTGGAGATCACGGGGGATCCGTTCTGGATGTCGAGTTCTATGAAGGCTTCGATCATCTTCCTGACGACGTTGACCCCGGGGGACTTCCGTCTCCCGGACTCGTAGTCGCTGACCACGGAATGGGAGACGCCCATGGCCTCCGCCAGCTGGTGCTGGGACAGGCCGAACTCCTCCCTCCATTTGCGTATGGTCTTGCCGGGGTCGGGGGAGAGCGCGATCTCCCCTGCGATCTTCTGCTTGAACTCGTCCACCATTCGTACGACGGTAGTTGGGGACGGTATATAACCGTGTCGTATACCATCCTCGGCGATTGCCGTACACCTGAAATCAGAGGGAATCTTCCAGCGTTTCGGCGACGGTGCGCAGGACCTTCAGCCTGCCGTACTTCTTGTCCTCGGATTCGACGACGATCCAGGGGGCCCAGGGGGTGTTGGTGGACGCCAGCATCCTGTCCACGTATTCCTCGTACGTGTCCCACTTCTCCCTGTTGCGCCAGTCCTCGTCGGTGATCTTCCACTGCTTGTACGGGTTGTCCCGACGCGCCTCGAACCTGGCCATCTGCTCCTGGGAGCTGATCTCCATCCAGAACTTGATCACGATGCCGCCGGAATCGACTATCTGCCTCTCGAATCCGTTTATTTCTTCGGCGGAACGCTGATACTCCTCGTCGGTGCAGAACCCCTCGATGGGCTCGACCATCATCCTGCCGTACCACGATCTGTCGTAGATCGTGACGTGTCCGGCCTTCGGCATGCTGTCGGCGAACCTCCACAGGTAGGTGTGGAGCTTCTCGTCCATGACGGGGGCGGCGACCGGTCTGACGTAGTACCCGCGGGGGCTCATGGAACGGACGAGACGCTTGATGCTCCCTCCTTTGCCCGCGGCGTCCCATCCCTCGAACACGAGCACCAGGGACCTTCCCGAATCGGCCAGCTTGGATTGGGCGTCCGCGACCCTCTCCGACAATGCTTCCAACTCGCCCTTGTAGCTCCTCGCCTCGAGGGTGAGGTCGGCGGTCTCCCTCGGATTGGGGTAGATCTCCTGTATGCTGCACGGATCATGAGGTATCCCGATGTCCATCGCATGCCTCACACGGGAGATGAACGTCCTGACGACGGTCGCCATCGTCGTATCGATGTCCGTCACATCCACTATATCCCACGGGGAATGCACCGTGCTGGTCTTGGCGATCAGGGGCATGACCACCTTGTCCTTCCACTTCTTCGGGTCGATGTGGTCGTCCGTGAGGAACGTGCCGGCGCGGGCGCGCTTGGAGCCGAACTCCTTCGCCAGCTTCTCGAGGGCGTCGTCGGACATGTTCAGGTAGAACTTGACCAGGATGACCCCGTTGTCGGCGAAGTACCTCTCCAGGACCATCGTCGTCTCCAGGTAGCCGTTCAGGTCCTCCTTCTCGGCTATCGCCACCAGACGCGAATACCAGGAGCGGTCGTAGATCCCGATGACCCCCTTGGCGGGCTCGCGGGATATGTACCTGATCATCTCCCTCGGACTGTCGACCTCCTCCGGGATGAAATGCGAGTAGAACATCCCGCGGGGCTCCAGGAGGTTCATGAACTCGTTGATCACGCGGCCCATGACGCGGCCGCTCCTGCCTTCGAAGATCACGAGGACCTGCTTCCCCTCGTCCACGATCCTGCGCTGCAGGAGGGTGAGCTGATGCTCCAGTTCGTCAGAGACCGATGATGCCATGAGGGCGGGAAAGACTCCGGCGTTTATCAGACTTCCAGTTCAGATCGCGCGGACCAGCTGGTCCAGCGCGGCCCTGCCCTCCCCCGCCTCGGTGGAGCGCAGGAACCTGAACCCGCGCTGCTCGTAGTACGGTGTGAGCTCCTCCGCACAATCGATTCTGACCAGACGGCA
>CAVIUM010000103.1:0-5914 GCA_963645865.1 Lachnospiraceae bacterium | reverse complement strand
CCTCCTCATCGGCGTCTGCTTCCATTCCAAGCTGGCCAAGGCCAGGTCCGAGATAGTCACGGTCCGATGTCTCCGATGGAACGATTCCGTCCACGCGCGACATTAATATCAAGGGGACCATTCCTCGCATGTTTATCATGACCGCGAGGAAGTCCGATATCGAGCGCAGCACCAGGGAGACGAAGATCTCCGTCTCGCTGGACGTCGACGGTTCCGGCAGGTTCCAGGTCGACAGCGGGATCCAGTTCCTGAAGCACATGACCGAGACCCTGGCCAGGTACGCGTCGTTCGACCTGACCATGAAGGCCGACGGCGACAACGACCACCACATCATCGAGGACTGCGCCATCACCCTGGGCAAGGCCCTGAGGGGGGCCATCGGCGACCAACCCATCGAGAGGATGGCCACCGCGGTCGTCCCGATGGACGATGCGCTGGTCATGGCGTCGTTGGACCTGGTGGACCGCCCCTACGCGGACGTGGACCTCCCGGACCCGCTTTACACGCACTTCATGAGGAGCTTCGCGATGGCGGCCGGCATGACCCTGCACATCGTCGTGATCAGGGGATTCGACGAGCACCACATCGTGGAGGCGTCGTTCAAGGCCGTCGGGAAGGCGCTGTCTCAGGCCGTCAGGCCCAGAGCGGTCGAGCTGAGCACCAAGGACCGCGAGATCATAGGGTGAGCGGATGCTTACGAAGAGGATCATCCCCTGCCTGGACGTGAAGAACGGCAAGGTCGTCAAAGGGATCAACTTCAAGGGCCTCAAGGAGGTCGGGGAGCCCCCGGCCATGGCCGCCGAGTACGAGAAGCAGGGCGCCGACGAGATCACGTTCCTGGACATCACGGCATCCCTGGAGACCAGGCAGACCATGCTGGACATCGTCTCTCAGACCGCGAGCAATCTCTTCGTCCCGCTGACGGTCGGAGGGGGCATCAGGTCCCTGGACGACATGAGGGACGCGCTCAACGCGGGTGCCGACAAGGTATCGGTCAACTCAGCCGCCGTGAAGGATCCGTCCATCATCGGCGAATGCGCCGAGAGCTTCGGGAGGCAGTGCGTGGTCGTCGCCATCGACGGGAAGCGCGTCGGGGACCATTGGGAGGTGTTCACCCACGGGGGGACCCGCGGGACCGGCATCGACGCCGTCGAGTGGGCCAAGAAGGTCGAGGACCTGGGCGCGGGGGAGATCCTCCTGACGTCCATGGACACGGACGGCGTGAAGACGGGATACGACATCCCGTTCACCGCGGCCGTGGCCGACGAGGTGTCCATCCCCGTGATAGCATCGGGCGGATGCGGATGCATGGAGCACATCTACGACGTGTTCTCCCGGACCGGCGCCTCCGCGGCGCTGGCCGCTTCAATCTTCCATTACAACGAATGCACCGTCGGAGAGGTCAAGGCGTACCTCAAGGACAGGGGGATCGAGATCAGATGACCGATTTGAAATACGACGACAAGGGGCTGATCCCCGTTGTCGTCCAGGACTACATCACGAACGAGGTGCTCATGGTCGCATGGGCGAACGAGGAGGCCGTCAGGCTCATGGAGGAGACCGGGTACACCCACTTCTGGTCCAGGAGCAGGCAGAAGATGTGGAAGAAGGGCGAGGAGTCCGGCCACTTCCAGAAGATCAAGTCCCTCCAGGTCGACTGCGACGGCGACACCCTGCTCGCCAGGGTGGAGCAGGTCGGGGGCATCGCCTGCCACCTCGGGAAGCCCTCGTGCTTCGACGAGGTCATCTACGGCGACAACGAGGAGACCATGGCGATCATCCCCGAGCTCAGGCGCGTGCTGATCGACAGGCTCGAGAACCCCTCGGACGAGAGCTACACCTGCAAGCTGTACAACGACGAGACCCGCATGTGCAAGAAGGTCATCGAGGAGGCGGGGGAGTTCGTCCTCGCCATCAAGGACAGGTCCGAGGACGAGATGGCCTGGGAGCTGGCCGACCTCATCTACCACACGATGGTCGCCATCGAGAAGACCGGGCTGCCCATGTCCGAGGTCTACAGGAAGCTGTGGGAGAGGGCGCAATGAGGGCCGATCTCCACACCCATACGGTGTTCAGCGACGGGGAGCTGATCCCCGCCGAGCTCGTGAGGAGGGCAATGGTCCTCGGTCACGATGTGATCGCCATCACCGACCATGTTGACATGACGAACGTGGAGTTCGTGGCGTCCAACGTCGCCAAGGCCGTCGAGCTCGTGGAGGACTACATCAGGGTGATCCCGGGAGTGGAGATCACCCATGTGCCCCCGTCGAAGATCGCCAAGGTCGCCGAGATGGCCAGGAGGAGCGGGGCCCAGTGGATAGTGGTCCACGGGGAGACCGTCACGGAGCCGGTCGCTCCCGGGACCAATCTCGCCGCGGCGCAGAATCCGGACATCGATGTGCTGGCGCACCCCGGGTTCCTGACCGTCGAGGAGGCCCAGGCCGCCAAGGACAACGGCGTCATAATCGAGGTCACCGGCCGCATGGGGCACAACATCACCAACGGCCACGTCGTGAACGTGGCGCGCTCCGTCGGGGCCGACATGGTCATCGACTCGGATACGCACGCGCCGGAGAACCTGATGGACGAGAAGGCCGCCCTTACCGTCGCCCTCGGCGCCGGGATGACCGCGGAGGAGGCCGAGAAGGCCCTCCACGTGACGCCTTACGAAGCCGTCAGGCGCATCGCATAAACACTTCAGCGGGGGAAGGCCCCCGCCGCACTTCCATTCCGAGCATCTCCGCTTCTCTTTGATATCCTCTTCCGTCATCGGTTGCATCCGAAGGCGATACCTCTATGGCAAGCGAATGGGAGGAGTTGGAGAAGCTGTCCAAGGATGAGCTGATCATCGAATTGGTCCATTGGAAGGACATGTAGGAATCCTCCGCGTGGAACAGGACGATGCATGTCCGTGGCCTTATGTTGAGCCCTTGAGCAGGATCGGATGTGACGGTTGGCTCGAGGCCGGACATCCGACGACGGATAAATGGGCGGAGGCAATAGCGAAGCATGCCATGGCCCATTCGGAGGACGGGGATTTAGATCCCGTGGGTCTGATGGATTACGGCATGGGTGAGGAACAGGCCGTTGAAGTTTGTAGAAAGCTCTGTCCGGAGAAGTTCCGACGAAGGAAGAAGCGGAGCGATCCATCCGGACCGCTCCGTGGTTGGAAACGGGTTCACTCCTTGGACATGGCGTCCTTGATGTGCTGGACGAAGAGGTTCCTGAATCCGCTGAACTCCCCCAGTCCCCTGATGACGCACTCGACGGAGTATCCGTTCGAGGACAGGAACGATTTGAGGGTGTCGTCGTCATCGCCGGCCATGTCGTTGGTGGCGTGGTCCCCTGCGACGATCATGAATGGCATCAGGACCGCATCGCGGCATTTGCAGTGGTCCATGAGACGGAGGGTGTCGGGGTATTCCGGATAGCCCTCCACGGTGGTGATGAACACATTGGTGATGCCGGCGCCGAACAGCTTCATCTGCAGTTGGCAGTAGGCGGCGTTGGCGTAATGGGGGGTGCCGTGACCCATGAGGACCAGATCTTTCCCTCCGGCGAGCGGGAGCAGACAGGAACGGATGGCCTCGACGACGCTGTCGTAGTCCTCGTTGGTGGTGAGTAGGGGCTGTCCCATCCTCAAGTCTGAGATGTTGCCTATGTGCTCGGAAACGATCCTGACGATGTCGTCGTACTCGATGCCGTTCATGATGTGGGTCGGCTGCACGATGACCTCCTCGAATCCCTCGGAGGACAGCTTCTCCATGGCGTCGGTGACGTAGTCGATGGTGACGCCGTCGCGCTCCTTCAGCTTCTTGATGATCATGCGGCTCGTGAATGCGCGCCTGACCTCCCAGTCTGGGAACTCCTCGGCGACCTGTTTCTCGATGGCATCGATGGTCTTCTCGCGGGTCTCGTTGTAGCTGGTCCCGAAGCTCGTGACCAATATCGCCTTCTTGCTCATTATCGGATGTATCATCCAACTTACTATAAACACATACCATGGATGGGTATGGTACGAAGTGACCGATTCATGTTTCGGTCGTTCCGAGCTTCGTCAATAGCGCTTTGTCGCTGGACCCGGAGAGCGTTCTGTTGGCGAATTTGATGAATTTGCTGCACGGCATGTACCTGACTCTGTCGTAGAACAGCCCCTGATCATTGGAGTCGGTCTTGCTCAAGCGTATCAGGGATTCGGGCATCGTAGAATTCGTGCTTCTAGTCGTCGCCGAACTGAAATAGACGTCGCGTGGGTCCGCGGTGACAACGATAAACTCGCGGTAGCAATGCGGAGCGTTCTCCAGGAAACGAGTCGTCAGCGAAGGTGAGATGATGCCCTTCTTGTAGTAGTTTTCGAAGATCTCAGGATTGGCCCCTGATTCAGCTTTGAATTCTATGAAGAACAAGCCTCTCCCGTTCGTGCATATGGAATCGACTGATGAGGGGTGGTACTGTCTGCCCTCGGTATGCTCCGACACCACGCTGTCGAAATCCAACGCCATTATCGATGGGTCCAGTCCTTCCAGATCTTGTTGGAGGGAATCGGACAGTTCGCAAAGGGGCCTGATATTGGATGGCCCGATGTTCCAATGGACCAAGCTCTCACTCCCAGAACAGTGAAGCGATATCCTGTACAGGTCCGGCCATCTCGTCGTAGGCTATCTCCAGACTGTCCGTGATGTCCGAGAATCCGAGATCCCCGCCTTCCGTCCGGAACAGGTGGTAGAATGCCCTGAGTTCCTTCATCTCCTCGGTCTTGGCCTCTATCGCCATCATCAGTTGAGGGCTGTGGGTGGCCATGATTATCCTGACGCCCAGGTCCCGTGAGAGGATCACCAGGGCATCGGCCAAGACATTGATCCATAACGGATGCAGGTGCACCTCCGGTTCGTCGAGAAGAAGAATGGACCCTTTCTCGAGACAGCCTTTATCGACGAGCATGCGGAGTATGCCGAATACCTTGACGCCTGCGGCCGCATTTTTGACGCTGAGTTCGCGACTATTCTCCGACTTGTACTTGAGTCCGGATTTCGTGTTGATCAGGTATCCGGGAATGTTCTTCTCGAGAGCATCATCGAATATCCTGATGTTGTTGAGGCGGGAGGAATCGATGATGATGTTGTCCTTCTTCCCAGAATCTTGAACGTTCAGTAGTAGCGATGCGATGTTATCGCGGTGGTTCGGGGCAGCGTTATAACGAAGGCGGACCAATGCGGGAACCGACGAGTCGATATTGAACGGGGAGTCATAATAAACCGTGCGCGGGATGGTACGGGGATTCGTTTTCACCGACACCTCTTCGGAGACCGTGCATATCAGATCCAGGCCGTCTTCGAAGCAGACCTTTGCAGGGCTCGACGATCCGACGTTCTTGAATTGATCGACTTCGTCGAATTCGGATATGATCGTCCTCCTCACCAGGTTCTCGTAAAAGTCAGAATCCTCTTTGCCCTCGTGTAATCTTTTCATGTATGCGATTATCTCGCGATCCTTATCGTCTACCTGAATCTCATCCAATTGTTTGATCAGTGCCGGGATATCTTCGAACTCCTGTTCCTGGAGATCGATCCTCTGTTTCGATCCGTCGTATTTCAAGCGTATCATCCTGGCCGCATCGATTATCTGGATGTCTTTGAGGAGATCGAAGTCGGCTGAAGGACTCAGGACGCTGTAAATGGCTTTGAGGATCGTACTCTTGCCCGTATTATTGAGACCAGATATCACTGTGATTCCATCAGCTTTTACGGAGATGTTCGGAAGTGCTCCGACGCCCTCTAGTGATATCCTCATCTCTGGAACCTCAAGGCGGTAACGGGTTGAACGTATAAACGATGTTGTTTCGGTAATGTGTTTGGGGCGCCCTTCCGGGCGCCGTTTGTGATCAGAGTATTCCCTTGGCCTTGGCGAGCTCGGC
>CAVIUM010000102.1:0-5950 GCA_963645865.1 Lachnospiraceae bacterium | reverse complement strand
CTTCATCCAACGGACGTTTGCGTCCGGGTGGTTTGAATGGACAGCAAAAACAAAGCTATTATCGTAGTGGCTGTCGTCATCGTCCTGATCGTCGCGGTATTCGCGGCTCAGAGCCTCAACAAGGACAAGAACGATGACAAGGACGAGACTGCTACGGTGACGTTCCTCATCCAGGACAACTATGGAGTTTACTTCTGGATCGACGGAGAGGGAGAGACCGTTTTCGACGCGTTCGCCGATGCTGCGGACGACTACGACATCCCCTTCGAAGCATCTCATTCTGATTACGGCGATGGAATCCAGTCTCTCTTCGGGCTTCAGATGGCCGGAGAGGGCACGAACTGGGTCTGGTGGCAGCAGTTCACCTATGCCAACGGAGCATGGACGGCCGCTGAACTGACCATGGAGAAGCTCAAGGCCAAGGACAACCAGTACTTCGCCGTCGTCTACAGCGATGGTACCATGACTCCTGCAGTGACCGATGTCTCCAAGGCCGTCGTCTGGGACTGGAGCCTGGGTGACACTCTGTTCACGATTGAGTCCTACTCTGGAATGTACTTCCGCGTGGGTGGAACGGGCGACACTGTGCTGGACGCATGGAAGGACGTTGCGAAGAACTACAACATCCCAGTCGGAGAGTACACGAAGGATAAGACGGGTGCGGAAGCCAACGTGAACGAGCTCTTCGGGATGAAGACGGAGCAGACCGCGGAGGGTGGATGGAACTACTGGTCCACCTATGAGTACAAGGATGGAGAGTGGGGCTATGCTTCCTCTTACATGAACGGACTCAAGACCGCTGATGCTCCCCAGATCCTTCTCGTGTACTCGTTTAACTTCGACGTACCCGACTTCCCGGATGCGTATTGAGTAAACACTAAGGTGGAATGATGCAGGGAAGCAGGCTCAAGGTCGCGATATCACTCGCCATCCTGATCATAGGGCTGGCGGTGACGGTCGCGGTCGTGCCCTCTGCATCATCCACCGATTCTTCTCAAGGGATCCTCGTCGATTTCGGGGATCGCGAAATCACCTATCAGGCGACCGACGGTCGCCTTTCTCCCTCGGAAGCCCTCGGCATCCTGTGCGACAGTCACGGGTACGAGCTGGTGTCCGACGGCGGGAAGATAATCTCGATCGACGGGAGGACCGCGGCTTCGGGACAATCCTGGACGCTCTTCGTCGTGCAGAAGGGATACACGGACTGGTCCGTGCTCTCCGACGATTCCGATGCGGTCATATCCGATTTCAGCGCCGTCTGCTACGGGCTCGTTTCATCGGGCGAGACGCCCACGCCCGCGGTCGACGGCACGGGACATTCAATTTATGGATACGAGAGGCCCGAGAGGGTCGTATCGCTCGCCCCCTCATGCACGGAGACGATCTGCGCCGTGGGCGGGATGGACCTCCTCGTGGGAACGGACAGGTACAGCAACTATCCCGACGAGGTCAAGGAGCGCAGGGAGTCCGGGGAGATCGCCGAGACCGGCGGATTCACCAACCCCAGCTTCGAGGCCATCCTCAAGCAGAGTCCGGACATGGTCGTGTGCATCAGCACCCAGAGCGCCCACATCAAGATGGCCGAGAAGCTAAGGGCCGCCGGGATAGACGTACTGGTCCTGGACGGAGGGGAATCCGTCACGGCCGTCCTCGACAACATCTATCAGGCCGGTCTCGTGCTGGGGAGCACGGAGACGGCCGAGCAGTGCATCGAAGACCTCGAAACGGGGATAAAGACGGTGCACGACACCATAGAATCATACGATTTCAAGTGGGACAAGCGCGTGATGGTCGCGCTCTCCGCGGTGAAATCCCCATGGGCATCCGGTTCCAACACGTATGTTTCCGATGCCATGGACAATCTCTTCATGATCAACATATACTCGGGAGAGGACGGATGGGTCCAGGTCAACGCCGAGACCATCGCCAAATACGACCCCGAGGTCATCATCATCGTATCGTCGGACTACAACGCGACCCAGTCCGAGTACGATTCCATGCTCTCCTCCATGTCTTCGGAATGGAAGGGCACCACCGCGTTCCAGAGCGGGGATATCTATCTCTTCGCGGGGGATGCGGCGGACTGCGCCTCGCGCGCGGGTCCGAGGGTCGCGCAGATGATGGAGCTGATGGGGAGGGCGGTCCACAAGGACGCCTTCACCGACGGCGTCGTCCTGCCGAAGTACGTCGGGGACGACTACAAGGACTATCTCACCATCACGGGAGGAGGATTCTGACGAACCGCGGCAAATGGGCTGTTCTAATAGTATTGTCACTGCTGGTCGTATCGTCCATCGCGGCGTTCGACTCATCCGGCGCCGATCCCGAAGGGGACGGCGTGCTCATAGACCGCGGGAACGGGAGCACATCGTGGTCCTCCCCTTCGGGAGCGACTCTCGCCGATGTTTTGGCATCCGCTGTGGAGGATGCCGGATCCGAATTGGACATCGCGGAGATGTCCGTCGACGGTCTCGTCGGGAGGGAGACGGGATCCGTCATCTCATCCTGGCGCATCTATTCATGGACCGACGGGGCCTGGTCGGATGTCACGGATTCCATCGACACCTCCGTCGCCTATTCCGGCGGGTCCCTCGCATTGGGATTCTATCCCGAGGGGATGGTCCCCGTCGAGACCCCCGAACACCGCTCCTCGTGGACCATGGTCCGCGGGGATTCATCCAATTCCGCCATGCAGGATGCGGTCCTGTCGACGGAGAAGGGTTCCACGGCATGGACTCACAGTTACGGGAATCCCAACTACGTCAACGCTGTCACCCTCGTCGAGGGCGACTATGTGTATGTGGTCGCCGGAGGGGGATACACCGGATCGATGCCGGACCCCGCTCTCTACTGCTACGACCGCTTCTCCGGAGAGGAGATATGGCATTTCGATTATCCGAAGGGAGCGGGATACGAGACGGCCACCGGCGTCATCGCAGGAGGGTACTACTTCCTGCCGGCCACGAACGGTCATATCTACAGGATCCCGCTGACCGGTCCCGGGGAGAACGATTCGGAGGTGGAGACCCTCGACATCCCCACAACCAGGGACCACACCCTCACGGGGATGTTCTATTCGACCGGACCCTCCACCATGATCTACGATTCCGGCGTCATCTACTTCGGCAGCAACACCGGGTACGTCTGGTGCATCGATACCGACCTCAACGTGATCTGGAAGACCCCGATCGACGGTTCGGTCTACTACAACGCGCCCACCGTCTACGGGGATTACGTGCTGATGGGCGCCCTCAACGGCGTGCTCTACGCCATGGACAGGAGCACCGGGGACATCGTCGATTCCGTCACCGTGTTCCAGATCTCGAAGACCGTCTCCGGCGAGGAGAGGTACTACGGCTCCGCCAACGTGCCCTCGGTCGTCGGGGATGTGCTGATGCTGTCGTTCTCCGACGGTCAGGGGATGAACTCCATGCGCGGCGGGATCGCCGCATACAGGTTCTCCGACGGGACCTTCGAGGAGGTCTTCAAGCAGGAGATCGGGCTCACCGGCAACTACGTCAATCCGATCGTCACCGACGGGTTCTCCGGGATTTACTACATGAATTCCGATTCGCTGAAGCGCATCTCCGTCGAAGGCGTGTCGGAGACGCTCTCGTCGGGCTACGAATCCTTCAAGGGCCCGATATCCACGATTAACGGGGACACCCTCATCGTCGCCGAGTACGACAGGGGCGGGAGGATCCTCATGTTCGACCTGGACGGGAAGCTCCTGGGCTCCTTCGTCCAGCCCGAAGCGGTCCAGCAGTACTGCATGTCGCCCGTCGTGGTCATCGACGGGATGCTGTACCTCGGAACGGACGGCGGTGTGTTCGCCTACTCCGGAGCGATAGCCGCGAAGGACGACGACACGTCGACCGGCGGAGGCTCCGGTATCAACGTCGGCCTCGTGATCGGGATCATAGTCCTCATCGCGCTGATCGTGCTGATCGCGATATTCCTGGGACGCTGGCGCGCATCCGGGATGCCGTTCATGGCCTATGTGAACACCAATCTCAAGCGCTCCTCCGGATCGCAGGGCGGTTCGAAGGTCAAGCGCAACAAGCGCCGTCTGGCTACCGTCCTGATCATCGGGGCGATCCTGGCGTTCGCGGTGTTCGTTCTCAGCCTCGCGGTGGGTCCGTCGGGGACCTACGGGTTCGGCGAATCCGTCTCAATCCTCAAGTCCGCCATAGGCAAGGCGATGGGCGGGGGCGCGCTGACCTACGACGAGACGATCGTCTTCGATTCCAGGTGCGCTCGCGCCGTGGCCGCGTTCGCGGTCGGTATCGGTCTGTCCGTGGCCGGAGGGATCTATCAGGCCATCATCCGCAACCCGATGGTCGACCCGTACATCATGGGAGTATCCGCCGGAGCGGGAGTCGCCGCCGTCGCCACCATAGCATTCGATTTCACGTTCTTCGGCCTCTTCACCGACGTCACCTACGCCACGCCGGTGGTGGCCATGATCGGAGGCCTCATCGCCTTCGGCTTCACGATGCTCCTCGCCGAGAAGGCCGGGGGGTCGTCTATCAACTACGTCCTGGCGGGTATCATCGTCGGACTGGTGTTCTCAGCCTTCCAGACACTCATGCTCAGCATGGCCGGGAGCAAGCTCAACGATGCAATGGCATGGCTGTTCGGGTCCTTCGCCAACATAACCTGGAGTCAGACGATCCTCATGGCCATCCCGGCCGTGGCGATGTCCCTGGTGTCCCTCGTGTGGGCGAAGGAGTTCAACCTCGTCCTGCTGGGCGAGGACCAGGCCCGCCAGATGGGTCTGGACGTCCGCAGGTTCAACAGATGGATGCTCATCCTCGCATCGGTGCTCGCATCGGTGTGCGTGGCCTTCGTCGGTATCATCGGATTCGTCGGATTGGTCGTGCCCCATCTGTGCCGCATGATCCTGGGAGGCGACCACAGGCTGGTGCTCCCCGCGTCGATGATGATCGGAGGGGTGCTGATGATGTCCGCCGACCTGTTCGCGAAGATGGTCATGGTCCCGCTGGAGCTTCCGGTCGGAGCCATCACCACGATAATAGGCGCTCCGCTGTTCGCCTATCTCCTCATAAGGAAGGGGAGGATGTACGATGGATGAGATCAACGTCCCCGAGGGGACCCCTCTGCTGGAGGTCAGGGACCTCAACAAGTACTACGACGACGGATACCACGCCGTCCGCGGCGTGTCGTACTCTATCCCCGCGGGCATGCTCGTGGGTCTGATCGGACCCAACGGGTGCGGGAAGTCGACCATGATGAAGTGCATCAACAGGATGCACGACGCCTCGTCCGGGGACATCCTCGTGGACGGGGAGTCCGTTCTGAAGAAGACCCCGTCGGAGATCGCCAAGATCGTCTCCACCGTGCCGGCGGAGCTGAGGAACAGCTTCGGCCTGACGGTGTTCGAGACCGTGATGCTCGGCAGGTACCCGTATCTGAAGAACGTCTGGTGGGAGACCGAGGACGACGAATCCGTGGTGGAGGACGCGCTGAGGAAGTTCGGCGTGCTGCATCTGCAGGACCGCCAGCTGAACATGCTCTCCTCCGGGGAGATGCAGAGGGTCCTCATCGCCAAGGCGTACGTGCAGGAGCCCAGGCTGATGCTCGTCGACGAGCCCACGTCCCACCTGGACATGAAGTACAAGCTCGATGTGATGGAGTATCTCAACGCCATGGTCAAGAAGGACATGACGATCCTCGTGGCGGAGCACGACATCTCCCTGATGGCGAGGTACTGCGACCTGTGCATCATCATGAAGAAGGGCGAGATCGTGGCGATCGGCAACCCCAAGGAGGTCATCACACCGGAGCTCATCCGCAACGTGTACGATGTGGACGCCTCCGTGGGCTTCGACGACGACGGCGAGCTGTACGTCCTGCCCAAGAGGCACAGGATGGAGCACGGCACCCTTTAAACCAGGTCGTGCATCATCCGCCCATGGTCAGATGCATC
>CAVIUM010000101.1:0-5956 GCA_963645865.1 Lachnospiraceae bacterium | reverse complement strand
AAGGGAGTCGTCCAGGACAAGACCACCGGAATGGAGGCCAGGATGATGGGTAACGCCGCAGCCACCGCCGCCGGGATGAAGATCTCCGACATCAACGAGGTCCTCAACAAGCTGGTCCCCATGTACGAGGCCCACTACACCGACGCGCCCGCCGGAAAGACCTTCCAGGAGTGCTACGACGTCAAGACCGTCAAGCCCACCCAGGAGTACCTCGAGGTCTACGACAAGGCCGTCCAGACCCTCAGGGACATCGGCTTCGACATCAAGCACTGAGAAGTGCTCGTCCTCCAAACGCCTTACCCGCCGGGCTCTCCTCCCGGCGGGGGACCGCCCCGGCCCTTTTCTGTTTTCCTCAGCCGGGGCGGGACTGCACCTTCCACGGGCCCCTGCATGGGCCCGCATCCGGTGCCAGCATTCGGACGTGCGCGTCCTTATGTAATATGAACGCAGATAGTCCAGCAATCGGAACGGAATCAGTGTCCACTCATGACCGCGAAAAAGTATGTCGACATCTACGAAGCGTACGACCGCTTCTTCGAGGGCGAGAGGATGCGCGAGGACCAGTGGGATTACACCGTCGTCCCCACCAACGCGGCCCGCATGAAGGACAAGTACGACATCCGTTTCTCCAAGGACATCATCCCCACCGACGAGGACCTCTGCGAGAGGCTGTTCCTCGCGGGCATGGAGATGCTCCTCAACACCGGTTTCTACAACACCGACCTCGGCAGGGTCATGAGGATCAGCGAGGACGAGCTCTTCGAGGGTCTGAAGATGGCCCCGCAGAAGCTCAAGCTCGGTTCCGGGAAGGACGAGAGGGAGTGCAAGGCCCGCCGCGGCAACGACAGCCGCAAGCCGATCATCCAGGGAGGCCCCACGGGGGCGCCCGTATCGGAGAACCTGTTCGTCCCGATCATCAGCTCCTACGCTCAGGAACCTGTGGTCGACACCATCGTCAGCGGGGTGCTCAACACCGTCAACAACCACGCGGCGACGACCAACACCCCCTGGGAGATCCGCGCCACCATGGCCGAGATCAGGTACGTGCGCGAAGCGTGCCTGATGTCGCAGCGCCCCGGGATGTGCATATAGGGTCCGCAGACCCCGCTGTCCGCGGCGGGGAGGATATCGTCTGACCTGACGATGTACGGCATGAAGTCCTTCGATGCGCACGAGTGCTCGCAGCTCAACGAGCTGAAGATGGACATGGCCGGACTGAACATGCTGGCCGGCTGGGGCGCCAACGGGGACATCATCATGATGGAGCAGATGCCCATCTTCGGAGGCTATGTCGGAGGGGTCGAGGAGACCGCCATCTGCGACGTGGCCACCATGATCGCGTCCTTCGCCATATTCGACTGCGACATCCATCTGGACGGGCCGATCCACATCAGGTGGGGGACCACGACCACGAGGGAGACGCTCCAGATCGCGGCTCATGCCGCGGCAGCGTTGGACCAGAACACGGATTTCCTGCTCGCCAACCAGTATTACACCCTGGCGGGACCCTGCACGCAGATGTGCCTGCTGGAGACCGCCGCACAGGCCATGACCGACACCGCGTCCGGCAGGGAGCTCCTGTCGGGTGTCGCATCCTCCAAGGGGGTCTCGCAGAACAAGACCACCGGCATGGAGGCGAGGATGATGGGCGAGGTGTCACTCGCCACCTGCGGCATGGACGTCTCGGACGTCAACGCCATCCTGGACAAGGTCGTGGGGATGTACGAGAAGGATTTCGGGCACGCCCCCCAGGGCAAGCGCTTCCAGGACTGCTACGACGTCAAGGAGCTGGAGCCCACCGACGAGTACGTCGACCTGTACGATCAGACCATAGACCTGCTCGGCAAGTGCGGCTTCGACATGTGACCGTCATTCCTCCGACGGCTCGGACGACAGGTTCAGTCCGACCACGCCGGCGACGATCATCGCGATGCAGGCCCATCCGCCCAGGCTCAGGACGTCCCCGAACGCGGCTACTCCAACAAGCACCGATCCCACGGCCCCGATGCCCACCCACACCGCATAGCACGGTCCGGTGGGGAGCCCCGCGCGGAAGCCCCTGTTCAGGAGGTACATGCTGACGCCCATGAAGACCAGGGTGAGGGCGGTGTACGGGATGTGCGTGAAGCCGTCCGACATCTTCATGAAGGTGGCCCAGACGGTCTCGAAGACCCCTCCGGCCAGGACCCATGCCCATGCGCGGTCCATCAGGCTCCCCCCGACACGAGTTCGAGCCCGACGACGCCCACGAGGATCAATCCGACGCATGCGAGTTTCACGGCGCCCACGCGGTCCTTGTAGAGCACGTATCCGACGATCATGGTGCAGACGGCGCCTATGCCCGTCCAGACGGCGTATGCGATCCCCACGGGGATGGTCTTCATCCCTATGCCCATGAGAGCGGGGCTCAGGAGCGCGAAGAACACGGTGACGGCGATCCACCTGAAATTGCGCTCCGTGTTGTACCTCTTCAGAGCCACCACCCAAACGGGTTCCAGAAGGCCGCCTATGACGACCAGGGCCATCGCCGCATCCATGCCGCGCCGATGCCCTGCCGTTTATATAGATTGTAGTGGACTCCGGGCGCATGGACGCATCCGGGTTCATGGACTGGCTGAAGGCGCAGAGGGGCGTGAGGAGGGCGGAGGAGATGCCCCCGGAGCTCCTCGACAGGGTGGAGGCCGAGGAGTCGACCATCATGTCGGCGTTCGGCACCCCCGTGGACAACTCCGGACTGCGCGACTGCCTGGCCCGCGGGAAGGTGTTCCTGGCGTTCGTGGAAGGCGGTTTCTGGATCCCTCCGACGACCACCATGATCCTCAGGGATTCGGAGGGTCGGGAGATCGGGCGCGACATCCCGTACTCCGAGATACAGGAGTACTCCGGCAGGTCCGATCTCATCTTCATCAGCGACAACTTCGTGATGTACGCCGACAGGGGGATGGGCGACGCCCCGTACATGGAGATGCTCTCCCAGGACTACCGCGGGGAGGATGGCTCCATCCCGGAATCCTGTTCGGCCGTCCTATGGTTCCCGTCGCCGTCCAGCAGCGGGATAATCCACAGGGCCTTCGGCCAGCCCGACGAGGGCCTGGCCACGGCCATGATCGGGATCGATCTCCGAGCCGGGGACGATTAACGTCGTCTAACATTTGTAAGGCTAGCCTAACGGGTTTAAATGGAATCGTAACATTCCAGTGCCGATGACGACAGGGAATCGCGAGGACTACCTCATCAACATTCTGAGGCTGACCGAAGGGGACGGGGTGGCAAAGACCACCGAGCTTGCTTCATACATGAACGTGTCACCGGCCAGCGTCAGCGAGATGATCAAGGTCCTGGCGAAGGAGGGTCTCGTCGACTACGAGAAATACAAAGGCGTATCGCTCACCGACGAGGGATTGACGCTCGCGCGCCAGCTCCGCAAGAAGCACCATGTCGTCGAACGCTTTCTGACCGATTACCTGAACGTGGACCACAAGACCGCCCACGAGGAGGCCTGCCGCATCGAGCACGCGATATCCGACGAGTCCGCCATCAAGATGTGTCATATGATGGGGACGCCGGTGGATGTGGACTGCCAGAGCTGCATCACGCCCTGCAAGGCCGTCTCCGAGGGGATCATGAACATCCTCCCGCTGAACAAGCTCTCCCAGAACCAGTCAGGGAGGATATCGCACATCAAGTCCGACGACACGAACGTGGTCAAGAAGCTGATCTCCATGGGATTCGTCCCCGGGAGGGAGATCTCCATCGAGGCCATCCTGTCCGACGGCGGACCGCGTGTCGCCCGCATGGGCGATGCGACCATGGCGCTCGATTACAGGCTGGCGTCGTGCATCTTCGTCGACGTCTCGCCCACCGACGCCTGACCCGCGCAATGGATATACGCGATGGCGGATGCCGTCGCATTCACATGGGTAAGGAGGAACCGGAAGCGCCCGAGAGGGCGCTGAGAGTGGCCCTGCTGGGCCAGCCGAACGTCGGCAAATCGTCGCTTTTCAGCCGTCTCACGGGAGTCGGCGTCATATCCTCCAACTATCCCGGGACGACGGTCACCTTCGACGAGGGGGCCATCGTCAGGAACGGGCACACCGTCATCGTCAAGGACCTGCCGGGCACGTACAGCGTATCCGGCAATTCGGATGACGAGAAGGTGGTCGTCAAGAGCCTCATAGACGACGGGTACGACTGCGTCGTCCTGGTGGCGGACGCGACATCCCTGGTCGGGAGCATCGTCCTCTGCATAGAGGCGATGGAGCTCGGCATCCCTGCGATATTGGCGTTGAACAAGATCGACGCCGCCCGCAGGAACACCATCATCGACTGCGAGCGCCTGGAGGCCATGCTCGGGATACCCGTGGCCGAGGTCTCATCGAAGACGTCGGAGGGCGTGGATGCGCTGGCGGATGCGATATGCTCCGGGGCGGCCAGGTGCACGGCGGTCTCGCCTCCGTACGACCGCGGCGTGGAGGCCGCCATCTCCAGTTTGTCGGACGCCATGCCCGGGGGTCTGCCATTCGCACGCCACGGCATCGCCGTGAAGCTCCTGGAGGGTTCCGAGGAGTTCGAGGGGATCGCCGGGGAGCGTCTGACCGCTTCGGCGCAGGCGATCGCGGCATTGTATTCCGAGGAGGAGGGCCGCCCCATCGCCGTCTCCATGGCATCCGCCAGGTACGCACTGGCGGGGACCATAGAATCCGAATGCATGAAGAGGGTCGAGGTGCAGCCGACGACGTCCGAGAGGCTATCCGACGCTCTCATCGCGCCCCGCACCGGGATACCCGTCCTGGCGGCGGTCTGCATCGGGATCCTGGCCGTCGTGGTCTACGGCGGCTCGTTCCTCGATTCGCTGGTGTCGTCCGCTTACGAGGCCGTCGTGGGGACCGCCCTGATAGACTTCGGGAGGAGCATCGGGGGGAAGTTCGGGGAGGCCGTGTTCACCGGCATAGACGGAAGCTTCCAGGCCATCCTGACCCTGGTGATTCCGTACATCCTCGTGTTCTACCTCATGCTGGGGGTGCTGGAGGATTCCGGGTACCTGACCCGCGCCGTGGTCCTGCTGGACAACACGATGCACAGGTTCGGCCTGCACGGGGGCGCATTCATCCCAATGATAGTCGGGATCGGATGCAACGTGCCCGCCATAATGGCCGTGCGCACCATCCATTCCAGGCGCGAGAAGATCATCCTCTCGGCGATGATCGTCACCGCCGTCCCGTGCTCCGCGCAGATGGCCATAATATTCGGGGCCACCGGCAAGTTCTCCGGCCTACTCGCGGCGTTCTGCATCCTCGTGATGCTCGCCTGCCTGGGGGCCCTGACCGGCGTCCTGCTGAACAGGTTCCTGAAGTACGAGCCGAGCAACCTGGCGATGGAGCTCCCGCCCCTGCAGATGCCCGGCATCCGCAACATCCTGTCGAAGACCTGGGGCCGCATCAAGGACTTCATCTACATCGCGCTGCCCCTGCTCATCATCGGTTCGATAGTGATCGAGATCCTGATCACCTACGACCTCCTGGACCCGATCGTCGACCCGCTGTCCCCCATAACCGTCGGACTGCTCGGACTGCCGGCGGTGTGCATCATATCGTTCATCGTGGGCATCCTGAGGAAGGAGATGGCCCTGGGGATGCTTCAGATCCTCGCCGCGGGGGTCCCGCTGGCGGAGTTCATGACCCCGGGGCAGTTCGTGGTGTTCGGGGCCGTCATGGCCGTGTACATGCCCTGCATCGCGACCATCGCGACCATGTGGAGGGAGATCGGGTGGAAGGAGACCGTGTGCGTCTCCGTGATGACGGCGGTGTTCGCGCTCATCGTGGGTACCGGGGCGAACCTGTTGGTCCACATGTTCCGATGGTCCTGTCGACGAATCAGAGGCTAGGTGACCAAGGAGTTGGCGCACCTATCGGGCGGGGACAGGTCATCCCCGCGTTTCACGACTCTGAGGCCAAGC
>CAVIUM010000100.1:0-6147 GCA_963645865.1 Lachnospiraceae bacterium | reverse complement strand
GTTCAATCCTGTGACCAGGTTGGAGAACATGTCGCGGAAGAATCCGCATATCGTCACGGAGACGTCTATCCTCGGCCTCCCGAGCTCCTCTGGAGGGATGGGTTCGAACCTCTTGTCCAGGTCGCCTGCGGTGGAGACCATCCTGAACCCCAAGTAGGTCAGGACCTGCCCCAGGGTGGCCCCCTGTGTGCGGGAGGTCTCCAATCCCCACATGACGATCGCCACGGAATCCGGATAAGCGCCGTCGTTCTCGGCCCTGTACATCTCTATCGTGTTCTCCGCGGCCTGCGCGCCCCTCTCGAACGCCGCTTCGCTCGGCACCGCCCTGGGATCGAACTGCACGATGTTGTATCCGGTCGGCATCATTTCCGGGTCGCGCTGGAAGTCCCCTCCGGTCCTCACATCGATGTAGCGCCCGTCCAGGGCGCGGATGAGATTGGACATCTCATCGCATCCTGATGCTCTGCGGAATATGTCCGCACAGGCCTCCAGAGACCTTACCGCTTCCTCATTGTCCCTCAGATCCTCCGGGATACCTCCGTCATCCAAATGGCTCCGGCAGATTTCCGCGGCCTCGTCCTCGGATATCCCGAGGGCGCTCTCCAGCGGGACCGCGTCCCCGTGGGGGAACCTCATGGCCTGGACGGCGAACTCCCGCGCCTCCCGGTCCGTGAACCCGTGACCGAATATGTGGAAGCCCTGCGGAATCAGGGACAGGCGTATGTCGTCCAATTCGTGCTCCAGGTCGTCGATGTCCGTCGGGAGCCTCATGTCCTCCGCCCTCCTGCGGATGACGTCGAGGACGTTTGAGCTCCTGCCCATGTCGGATATCAGACTCTCCCTGTACTCCGCTATGAGCCCCTCCAATTCCGACAGGTCCCCATAGAGTCCGCTCCTCGTATACGGAGGGGACATGTAGCTGACGAGGGTCGCGTGGGTGCGGCGCTTGGCCAGCATGGCCTCGGAAGGGTTACCCGTGTAGTAGATGTAGAAATGCGGGACGTCCCCCATGACCATGTCCGGGAAGCAGTCGCCGGACATGGCGTTCTCCTTCCCGGGGAGGAACTCCACGGTGCCATGGGTCCCGATGTGGACGACGGCGTCGGCGTGGAACGTATCCCTTATCCACTCGTAGAACGCCAGGTACTGATGGTGCGGCGGCGTATAGGGATCATGGTACTGCTGCGAATCCCCCTCGGTCGAGGACCTCGGAGGCTGGATGCCGATGAACAGATTCCCGCGGACCATCCCCGGGATCATGTAGCGACCATCCTCGGTCATCACATCTCCCGGAGGCTCCCCCCACCTCTCGGTCACGGATGCTGGATGACCGCGCATATCGTCCGACAGTATGAGAGCGTCCCTATCCGGCTGGATCCACTCCCCGCCGTTCAGGAGCCCGTTGGAAAGGAAATGACGCTTCAGGTCCTCCGCGGATATCGGTTCCGTCGAATAGCCCGCATCATGGAGGGAATCCGTTATGGAAGCTATCGACCCCAGCGTGTCGAGGAACGACCCTCCGAACAGGTTGTCCTCGCCCGGCGGATAGTTGTACCCGACGATCGCGATCCTCTTCTCCGAACGCGGGAGCTCCCTCAGCCTGAGCATGCCCCGGATCTTCCCGATCAGACGCGAGAGCCTCTCCTCGATAACCCTGACCTCCGACAGCCGGATCCCCCATTCCTCTATGAACTCGGTCTCCTCGTTGACCCCCACGGGGAATATGCACGTCCCGCCGTCCAGTTCCGGCATGAACCCGTTGATCATGAACTCCATCACCTGGAAGCCTGAGGTCCTGGACCTCCATTCCTCCGAGGTGGAACGGGTCATGAAGCACGGCCTCAGGAAGGGGGCGTCGAAATCGTTTATCATCTCCATGGCGGCGGTGCTGCTCCCGCCCATCGGACCGGAAATCAGCCTGAATCCGATGAATCCCACTATCAGGTCCGGGGATTCTCCCACCAGGTCCCTGATGGGCCCCGTATCATCGCTCCCGAAACGGTTGAACGCGACCGGGAGGACATTGGCGAACACCCTTATGGACTCCGCCACCCTGGACAGCGCCGGGAACGTATCCGAGGGATAGTTGGATGCGTTGAACATCAGGACGACCGTCCTCCTCCCCGGGATCCAATCGTCCCTGGAACCGATGTACGCTTCCCTCGAATGGTAGATCCTCCCGTCCGTAGGCTCCTTGATGAATATCCCGCCCTCGTCGACGAACGGCACCGGATCCGGCAGGGAACCATACCCGAAGTACGTCTTGAGCACGAGGTTCATCGCCGATTCGATATCGCCGGGATCGCACCTGCGGAAATACTCGCAGAACAACTTGATGTTGGCCGCGTCCTGTTTGTTCGTCTTGAACCTCTTCTCGTCGAATCCTCCTAGCCTGTCGCTGACGGGCCCCAACCCGTTCATGACGATCCTCTGGGATCTGCTGGCCGTCAGAGCGGGGGTGAGCGATGCGACGATACCGCCGTCAGCCCCCATGAGGTCCAGGATCTGCAGGTCGGAGGAGGAGATGTCCTCCGCCGCCCTCTCCGGATCGATGCGGGATGCCGTGAAATCGCCGCACAGATAGTAGATGCGGAATTCGAGGTCCGGATGCGAGGAGGAGACCTTCCTGGCGTAGGCCACCATCTGCTTGACCGCGGGGGTCGATACCGACAATACGGCGACCTTCGTCAACCGGAATCCCCCGTTCACTCCGAGGCGCCGTCGGAGACGGTTCCGGGGATATGCGCATCCGATTCCACGTTGACGGTGCGGGACGCCTTCTCCGTCGCGACGGGCGCTTTGAGTATCACGTGCGGATGGTCCTCGTACCTGATGACCTCCGACTCCACGCCGTAGGCCTGACGGATGTTCTCCTCCGTCACGACCTCGTCCGGGGTCCCGGCCGCAAAGATTGTCCCGTCCTTCAGCAGGATCATCCTGTCCGAGAACTTGGCGGAGATGTTGATGTCGTGGCTGATCATCACCACCAGCAGGTCCTGCGTCCTCGACAGGTCCCGCAGGATGCTCGTCACCTCCAATTGATGCCTTATATCGAGGTTCGAGGTTGGCTCGTCCAGGAGCAGAATCTGAGGGTCCTGGGCCAGTCCTCTGGCCAGCATTACCTTCTGATGCTGTCCCGCCGAAAGCTCGTTGAACGGCCTCATGGCGAGATCGTCTATGTCGAGCATCTTCAGCACGTTGTAGACGATGTTCAGGTCGGCCCCCTTGGGTCTCCACCCGGTGTGGGGGCTCCTGCCCATCAGCACCGTATCGACCACGGACAGCGGGAAGGTGTCCGATGACGTGTACGGCACATATCCGATGATCTTCGCAATGTCCTTGAGCTTCATATCGGAGACATCCTGATTGTTGACCATCACGGTCCCGCCGCTGGGCTTGAGGACCTTGTTCATGCAATGGATCAGCGTGGATTTGCCCACTCCGTTGGGCCCGATTATTGTCACGAACTGGGGGCCCTCCAGGTCCAGGACGATGTCCCTGAGCACGGGGACGCTGGAATACCCGAATTCCATTCCATCGATCTTAATGCGCATGCGATCAGCTCCAAATCTTGTTTCTGTGTCTGAAAAGGATGTAAAGGAACAGCGGTCCTCCGACGGCCGCCGTTATCACTCCCACGGGGACTCCAGTGACCCCGACGGATTTCGCCACGCAGTCCGAATAGAGCAACAGCATCCCGCCGAACGCGGCGGATGCCGGGATGAGGTACCTGTTGTCGGACCCCACGAATATCCTCACGATGTGCGGGGCGAGCAGTCCGACGAACCCTATGCTCCCGGTGAAACTGACAGCCATGGCGACCGTCAGCGCGGTCACTATGAGGATCCTGATCCTCATGGCGTTGGCGTCCACCCCCAGGGCGGCCGCGTTGGCATCGCTCATGGCCAGGATGTTGATGTTCTTGGCCATCAGCTGCATGAATATCACGGCGACGACCGCCGCGACGAATATGAATATGAGATTGTCCCACGTGATGGCCCCGACGGTGCCGATGTTCCACACGTAGGCGGTCTTGTGGTCCTGTGGATCCGCAACCAGCATCATCAGCGACGTGAGCGCGCTGAATGTGTACATCACACCGAGTCCGGCCAGGATCATCATCGTCGACGATGCGTGCTTGATCTTCGAGATGGCGATGATCGCCAGGGTCGGAATGAGAGAGAACACGAAGGCATTCACCACGATGGCGTTGTATCCCGTCAGCCCAGGGATCAGACAGAATCCCAGGGAGATCGAGAGGATGGCCCCGAAGCCCGCTCCGGACGATATCCCTGTCGTGTACGGGTCGGCGAGCGGGTTCTTCATGATGCTCTGCATCGCCGCACCGCAGACCGCCAGAATGGCCCCGATCATGAACGCGCCCAACGCGCGTGGTATGCGGAGGGTCCAGACGATCTCGTCCTTCTGCATGCCGAGGGGATCGGTGGCGATGTTACCGGTTATGTGATCCCATATGATGGAATAGGACTCGATGAACCCTATGTCGGCCTTCCCGAGGCATATCTCCAGCCCCAGAGCGACCACGGCCAGTATCCCGCAGGCGGTGGCGAATATGACCTTCTTCGAGATCCCTATGTTGTACTCGCGGATCTCCTTCGAGTTGTCGAACATGTCATCGAAGCGGCTCACCACATATCCCTCCTGGATTTGAGGATGAACAGGAGGAACATCGGCCCTCCGATGAACGAGAGGACCACTCCGACGGAGATGTTGTCGAGCAGGGTCCTCGCTATGATATCCGATACGACTATGAGCAGAGCGCCTACCACCATCGACGCGGGGACGAGGACGCGGTTGTCCACACCGACCATCATGCGGGTCATGTGCGGGACCACGAGTCCGACGAATCCCAGGACGCCGGTGACGGAGACCTGCTCGGCGACCATGATAGACATCACGAAGAGGCACAGGTTCCTGAACTTCTCCGTATCCAATCCGAGGCTCTTGGCCCCGGCGTCGCCCATGGATATGAGATTGAGCTGCTTGGAAACGGCTATGAAGAACACCGATCCGGCGATTGTGATGATCGCCATCAGGGGGATCTTGTCGGATACCACGTAGTTCAGGGTCCCGACCATCCACTTGTAGACCTCCTGCGACTTCTCGGCCTCCGCCCCCATCATGATCAGCTGCGTTATCGCCCCGAACATGAACGTCATGGCCAGACCGGCCAGGATGACCGTCGTCGGGGAGACGTTCCTCATCTTGGTCACCCCTACGATGACCAATGCGGGGATGATTCCCGTGATGAACGCGTTGAGCATCAGGGCCATCTCGTCGCTGAGGAACGGAACGGTGATTCCGAGAACGATCCCTGCGGAGAGACCCACCATCGCTCCGGACGATATTCCTGTGGTGTACGGGTCGGCGAGGGGGTTCCTGAGCATCGCCTGCATGGCCACTCCGACGACCGCGAGGGACGCCCCGGCGCAGATGGAGGCGAACGCCCTGGGCATCCTCTCCTCCCACACGATGTAGCTGTTCCACCAATCGACGGAGCCCTGCTCGTAGGTCGTCCCCGTGATCTTATCCAAAATGACCGAAACAGCCTGTTCGAACGATATCTGATGGGATCCTATCGTCACGGAGAAGCAGACCGATACGAAAAGGAGGACCAGACCGATCAGGATGAATGCGGTCTTGCGGATGGCCGATCTGCGATAATCCGTCGCCACCGGATTGCTGTCTGATGCCGTTTCCACGATTCACACCCTCGAAAGGGATAAAGGCCGGCCCGGAGGCCGACCTGTTTGATTCAGGCCTTCATGAAGGGCGCGATCTCCTTCACCATCTCTGCCATGGAATCATCCGTGATGTCCGTGGCGGACCTCAGGTGGAGGTGGAAGTAGTAATTCCCGCTGTAGCCCGCGTAGTCGATCATCTTGACGCTGGAAGCGTTATAGTACCAGCCTATTCCACCGTCGAGACCCGTGTTCTCGTTGATCGCCATCTTGGTAGCGCTCATGGCGGTGGTTCCAATCGCTGCGGAAATATCGGCAGCTGCCGCATCGTAGAGGGATTTGGCGTCGGAAGAGATCTGCACCTCGACGTAGTACTTGCCGTCCGATGTGGCGAGTTTGGCACTCATGGCGGTGCTGTCGGAGGTCACGGCGTAGTCCGTGGAAC
>CAVIUM010000099.1:0-6149 GCA_963645865.1 Lachnospiraceae bacterium | reverse complement strand
CATTAGATAGAGTACGGTCCGGACAACCTCTCCCAATCCCAAGGTCCGACATCCCGTTCTTTGAGAATTAGGGTGGAAAGCCATCAACCAGAATTTCGGTAAATCATCGGAAACTCGTGCCAAAGGGCCGAGGAAGAAGGGGCGTTCCGGGAAGACAGAGGATGTAAAGAAGCGCGATTCGCTACACACTTTGACCATAGGAGCGAATCGCATGTCTGTCAACAGAATGCACATAGTTAATGGTCTCTCCGCCGACCGGATCAGGTCGTACCTCGGAGGGATACCGGCCAACGAGATCGAATCGAAGATCGGAGTCTCGGCGCCGTGGCATCTCGCCATGACCAGCTTCACCGACTATCCGGCTTCGGAGAACATCCTGGACGACCCGTTCATGGGGGAGATCGTGTTCGACGTGGACATCGAACGCGGCGAACATCCGTGTCCGTCGTGCGGGCATCCGTGCAAGGTCAAGGAGTACGAGACCAGGCTGTATTACCACACCAGGACCCTGGAATGCAAGACGGTCATCCGTGCCAAGGTGCCGAAGCTCATCTGTCCGGAGCACGGGTATCCCCAGATGGATGTGCCTTGGGCCCGTCCCAGGGCGAGTTATACGCTCCATTTCGAGAAAGCGGTGTTCATGGAGCTGTTCGAGGAAGGCACGATCAGTTCCGTCGCGAGGATCCTCGGGACCACGGGGAGCATCGTCGGGAGGATCGTCTCATACCGGATGGAGAAGGCTCTGAAGCGGCTGGATCTCTCCCATGTGACCACGATATACATCGACGAGGTGGCCTGGAAGAAGGGCCACAAGTACGTCACGGTCATCTACGACCAGAACTCGAATCTGATCTTCTGCGAGGAGGGCAAGGATTCCGGTGTCGTCCGCAAGTTCCTGGAATGGTTCGCGGGGCACGGCGGGAAGCCGGAGAACGTGGTGAACGTCAGCTGCGATATGGGCGAAGCGTACCCCAAAGGGGTGAGCGAGTGCTTTCCGGATGCCGTGATCACATACGACAAGTTCCACGTGATGAAGCGTCTGTACGAGGGTTTCAAGGAATTCATGGACGGCTACGATCTGGAGGACACCAATATGGGGTGGTTCAGGAGGAAAGGGTCCTGCATCCGTACCCGTCTCACCGAGAAGGACATGAGCAAAGTCGACAAACTGACGAGGATCTATCCGGACGTCGGACGCAACTTCAGACTGTTCATGATGGCGGCCAGCATCTACGATTATCCGGACAGGGATTCGGCGGAGACGTATCTGGACCTCTGGTATCAGGATGTCAAGAATCACGGGGCCGAACCTCTGAAGAGTTCCGCGGAGACGATCATGAGCCGCAAGGAAGGCGTCCTCGAATGGTATGACAGTCAGATCAACAACGGTATCGTCGAGGGTATGAACTCGCAGTTCAAGCTCCTGATCCGCAGATGCAGGGGGTTCGCCAACGTGCACCATGTGATCATGATGTCCTATCTGCTGTTCAGCGGACTTCCGCTGTATTTCACGGATGAGGAGTTGAGGTGTCTGAATGTACGGCCGACGGCGGAGCCGAGGCCGGACGGCGCAGGGGAGTGAGGGCGGAGCCCGAACGGACCGCGACATGCGGATGGAGGGAGTGCGGCGTGGAGTGCGCTGTCCCTCTTCCAACCGCCCGAGGGGCGGCTTTCCGATGCCTCTCCCGCCATCCGATCGTGGGATCGGCCTGTGGCCGATCCCATCTACCAATTCTGTTGTATCGGAATTTCTTTACAACTTTTTGTAATCTTTTTCCACCCTTAATCTCAAATTGCCCGACATCCCCCGCCCCAGGGACCAGAAAGGTAAATACCCCTTCAGGGAATCCAGCACCGATCGACATGAAGACGAAGATCAAGGCATCCAGAAGGGCGATGGGCATGAATTACGCGATCCGCGAGGTCACCGTTCCCGCCGCCGCCGCCAAGAAGGCGGGTAAGGACATCCTCGGTCTCAACATCGGGGACCCCAACAAGTGGGATTTCGAGACCCCCGAGTACTTCAAGGCGACCCTCAGGGCCGCCGTCGACGAGACGGACAACGGATACGGGGACTCCCAGGGCAACCTGGACCTCCGCCAGGCCATCGTGGACAGGGAATACGAGAAGCACGGGGCGCGCATCACCTCCGACGACGTGTACATCACGTCCGGTGTGAGCGAGGCCATCAACGTGATGATGGGGACGCTCATCGAACCCGGCGACGAGATCCTCGTGCCCGGGCCCGGATACCCCTCGTACATGCAGTTCATCAACTTCTACGAGGGCCGCACCGTCCCCTACAGGCAGATCGAGGAGGAGGACTGGCGCCTCGACGTGGACATGGTCAGGAAGAGGATCACCAACCGCACCAAGGCCATGGTGATCATCAACCCCAACAACCCCACCGGGGCGGTCTACGAGGAGAAGGTCATCCGCGAGATGGGCGACATCGCCGCGGAGTACGACATCCCCCTGATATCCGACGAGATCTACGACAAGATCGTGATCGACGGGACCCACTTCTCCGCTTCGCAGCTGCCCGACGACATACCCCGCGTCATCTTCAACGGGTTCTCCAAGGTCAACCTGATGCCCGGCTGGAGGATGGGGTACATCTACTTCATGGACCGCGAGGGTCTGATGGACGAGGTCAGGGAGGGCATGATGAAGCAGTTCCGCGCGAGGATCTGCCCGAACGTCCCCTGCCAGGCCGCGGCCCGCGCATCCCTCCAGGGACCGCAGGACTACATCGCGGACATGAACAGGAAGCTCAAGGAGCGCGCCGACTTCACCTACAAGCGCCTCAACGAGATCCCGCTCATCAGCACCAGGAGGGCGAAGGGCGCGTTCTACATGTTCCCGAAGATCGACCTGAAGGGGACGCCCTGGAAGACGGACAAGGACTTCGTCCTCGACCTCATCAAGGAGGAGGGCGTGGTGCTCGTCCACGGGTCCGGGTTCTGCGAGGAGTTCGGGAAGGACCACTTCAGGACCATCACCCTGCCCCCGATGGAGACGCTGGTCGATTCCTACGACCGCCTCGAGCGCTTCATCAACAGGCACGTCGCTTGAAACGGGGGGTGGGCATCCACCCCCATATTAGACTTTCTGAAAGAACGGTTAAGTAAGTTGGATGTATACTCCAACTGATACCATGGGCGAGGAACATCCCGACTACAAGACATGCAACCGCTGCGGTCACGTATGGATGAGCTACACCGGCAGGCCGGTCCGTTGCCCTGGGTGCGGCACGTACCATTGGAACGAGAAGCCGACCACCAACACCTGCCGCTCGTGCGGGCACTCCTGGTTCTCCAGGACCGTGCAGACGCCGATCAGGTGCCCCAGGTGCAAGACCCGCTCGTGGAACGCCGGGGCGGAGGAATCCAGCTCCGGGAGCGCCAGGAGGATGGCGGAGACCTACGAGCTCGGGGACATCGCCGAGAGGTATTCGAGGGGACAGGGCTGCGTCAGGATATCCATGGACACCGGCGTGTCCCTCGAGAAAGTTATAAGGGTCATCCGCGCCGAGATAGACGAGACATCCCAGCTGCGGATGTGATTGTGTGGGGGGATGGACCCCCGTTTAACTCACTCCAGCCTCTGGAGCATCTTGACCACGGCGTCGACGACGTCGCGGCCCTTCTCGATGCGGTCCATGGCCTGGAGCTCGGTCATGCCGGGTCCGGTGATCCCGAATCCGACGGGCTTGTCGTACTCGAGCCCGAGGTCCATGACCTTACGGGACGCCTGGGCGACGACCACCTCATCGTGCTTGGTCTCGCCGGTGATGACGGCGCCCAGCGTGATGACCGCGTCCACGTCGTCCTTCTCCAGCATCCTCTTCACGGCGAGGGGGATCTCGAACACACCGGGGACCTTGGTCTCCTTGACGATCTTGACCCCGAGGAAGTCGGCCTCGGCCCTGGCGCGTTCGATCATCAGGCTCGTGACCTCGTAGTTGAACTCCGCTGCCACCAATCCGATCTTGTACTCCTTCATGGGAAATCACCTGTATCTTACGGGTCCCGCGTCGGCGAAACCCTGTCTGAGACCCGTTCCCGCCCTCCTCGTCAGAGACTCGGGGCGGAACAGCAGGTCGTAAGCGTTTATCGCGTGCTCCCTCGCCCTGCTGTCGGCGAGGAAGGCCAGCTCGTTGTCGTCCTTCGCTTCGTCCTCGTGGACGAAGACCTCGATGATGTGTTTGTTGGTCATCAGCTGGGCGCTGATGAGCCCGGTGGACGCCTCGTGGGCGCACATCTTGTCCTTCTGCTGGGGCCCCGGCATGCCGAGGGCCATGACGAGGTCGCATCCCTGCTCCTCGATGAGCTTCTTCGCAGCCACGGGGAGGTCCTTGACCCCCGGGACCGTGTAGCGGATTATCCTGAACCCGGTGCCGGTCTTCTGCAGCTGGTCGATGGCCGAATGGCCCATGTCGTATCTCGCGAACGTTGTGTCCGCTATCCCGATGGTCTTCACGATGCTCCCCCCATCCCGCGTATGCGGGCGATGATGCGGCGCGTGGCGTTGAGGTCCTCCGCGCATTCGGTGGCGCGGACCACCCTGATGCTCCCCAATCCCTTCTCCTCGAGCTGCCTCTGCAGCTCGTCCACGTCGAAGCCCTGGTCGAATCCCAGGACGATCACGTCCGGCTTGACGTAGCGGACCGTGTCGAAGATGTCCCCGTCGCCGCCGATGATCACGCGGTCCACCGGCTTCAGCGCCCCGACCACGCGGGCGCGCATGGATTCCGGCGTTATGGGCTCGTGCTTCCTCCTGCGGACGGTGCTGTCGCAGGCCACTACAACCACTAACTCGTCGCCGTAGGACCTGGCCTGCTCCAGATAGGAGACGTGGCCGGGATGGATGAGGTCGAAGACCCCGGATGCCATCACGCGGGTCAGGATCGGAGCCTCCCTTCGAGGGAGGCCCTGAAGTCCTCCCACCTGTCGAGGACCTCGAGTCCGGTGACCATGGACACCCCGTGCTCCTCGGCGTACGCTTCCACATCGGCTCTCCTCATGGAGCCGCCGTCCTCGCCCATCATCTCGCAGATGGTGGCCGAAGGCTTCACGCCGGCCATGTACATCATGGCGGTGCACAGCTCGGTGTGGCCCTTGCGGGTGCGGAGGATGTCGTCGGTCGTGTTCAGGAGATGGACGTGCCCGGGCGCCCTGAAGTGCGCCCCGAGCTCCGAGCGTATCCTCTCCACCGGGGAATCGGCGAATACGGTGTCGACGAACCTGGTGATCGTGAGTGCGCGGTCGTTGTCCGTTATCCCGGTGTACGTGTCCCTGTGGTTGATCGTTATCCCGAAGGACGACTTGGTGCGGTCGTACGGGATGTCGGTGGGGGCCATGGCCCCCAGGAGCGGATACCTGGCGGCGTCGTCCCAGAACACGTCGGACATGAACGGAAGTCCGATATCGGAGGCCAGGATGCCGGGCATGGTCGTGCATATGAGACCGCCGGCGTCGCTCCTCATCCTGCGGATGATGGACGGGGTGACGAACTGGGAGGCCACGGTGAAATCGGTCTCCTTCTCCCTGTCGTCGAAATCGTAGACGAGGATCGGGCGCCCGGCCCTGACATCCTCCAGGCATCTGTCGAAATTCACTTTATCGTCCCGATGACCGAATCGGCGATTCCGACTTATATGGAATGTAGCTACCAGAAAAATAGTGAAGGATGCAGCATCCGGCGGTGAGGAAAACGAATGCTGGATGATGCCCTCCGCGTCCGTGCCGGATGAGACGGACGGGGAGGGCGGGGCCGCCGGATGTGTCGGTCCGACGGTCCCTGTTCATGGTTTGTACATCAGTGCTTGATGTCGAGGCCGATGTCCCTGAGGGTGGCGACGGCCTTGTCGTAGGTGTCCAGGTACTCCTGGGTGGGCTTGACGGTCCTGACGTCGTAGCACTCCTGGAAGGTCTTTCCGGCGGGTGCGTCGGTGTAGTGGGCCTCGTACATGGGGATGAGCTTGTTGAGGATCTCGTTGACGTCGGAGATCTTCATGCCGCATGTCGCGACAGCAGCGTTACCCATGATCCTGGCCTCCATTCCGGTGGTCTTGTCCTGGACGACTCCCTTGGCGGCGGCGGATCCGGACAGGAGCTCCCTTCCGGAAGCCGTGTCGTTGATGGCCT
>CAVIUM010000098.1:0-6279 GCA_963645865.1 Lachnospiraceae bacterium | reverse complement strand
GAGTAACTGTAAGATGTATAAAAAGGGCGCGGGGCTCCGCGGTATTTCCTTCTTATAAAGGACGGACGGCCCTCAGGGGAGCAGCGAACGCTGCTTCACGAAGTCCTGGAGGACCCCGGTCTCGGATCCCGGCATCTCGTGGGCCACGTATTCGGGCCGGAGGATGTCCAGCAGTTCCTTGCAGCGCGGGTCGGAGAACGGCAGGTGCCTGTCGAGGCGCGTCACATGGGCGTTGGCATCGGCGATGAACTGCGTCACGGGGCAGTCCATGTCCCTCTCGGGGAACGTCGAGCGGTACTCGTACGTGGCGCTCCAGTGGAAGTGGACGTCCATGATCCTGTCGATCAGGTCGTCGCAGTATCCGCCGAATATCTTCAGCAGCCTGTCGATGCCGTCCTGCTGGGAGATAGTCGGCAGGCAGCTCATCAGATGGCCGGTGTCCAGGCATATGCCCCAGTTGTCGAACTCCACCTTCCTCTGTATGTGCTTGAATCCCGAATCGTCGGTCAGGCGGAGCCCGGGCCACCAGAGGTTCTCGAACAGGATCCTGAAGGGCGGTTCGCCCTCAGGGAAGCGGGACGCCACGGTGTTGACCATCTCGCAGAACGCGTCGAGGACGTAGGAATCCGGCCTGGTGTAGCTGTGATGGAAGATCTCCGCCGTGTCCGCGTTGCCGGCGTGGAACACCCCGTAGGCGGGATCGAGTTTGGAGGCGCATTCGATGCATCTCTGGACGTTGTCCACGACCTCCTCCCTGCTCCTGCCGTACATGAAGTACAGGGAATCGAGCTCGGGCATGTCCTCCGGACGGTCGTCCCACGCCGCCAGCCAATCGGGGGCGTACGGGAGGTGCACGGACGGCGAGAGGTCGCGGTACATCGGGTCCGGGTCGTCGTAGGACGTCAGCAGCTCCAGGCCGTCGCATCCGAGCGAGCGGAGCGTGCTCTGCGGGTCCTCCCCGAAAAGCGAGAGGTCCTGATACACCGAGTGGGACAGCAGGTGCAGCATCGGAACATCGCGAACGCCGCTGTGACCGCGGCCTCGACGGCCGATTCGGGCGTGTCCCCTCCGCCGATGACCAGCGCATCGTCCTGAGTGAGGCCGGTCTCCTTGCGGATCTTGTACGCCGCGTCGGGCATCTTCTCGTCCAGGTTCCAGTCGGGCGGGATCATGAGGCATCCGTCGCGTATGACGAGCGTGGTGCACCCCTCCCCTCCGACCTTGATCCCGGCATCCCTCTGCTCCATGCCGTTGTTGACCTTGTCGGCGCAGCCCAGGACGATGACCCCCTGTTGGTACTTGCCGAGGACCGAACCTTCGATGAAGACGTCGACGGGTCTGATGGGGACCTGCGTCAGAAAAGCCTGGCCGGCTTTCGTGATGGTGATGCCGGTCTGCTTGATGTCGATGAAGTCCCATTCCTTGAGGGTCTCGATGATCCTCCTCATGCTCCCTTCCCCGACGCCCACCTCTTCGGCGAGCCTCTTGCGACCGAGACGTCTTCCTCCGGAGAGGAGATACAGGGACCAGTAGACGTTCGCGTCGTTGAAGCGGAACATGGGTCCGAACTGGGGTTCGTCGATAATCTTCATCGGTCACAGTAGACTGTTATGAGCTTTTAATGCTTCTGGATGCCGATAATGTGTCTGGCTACCTACCCCCCAGGGTAGGACTGAATAATGCATCCAACCAAGCTGGAATCACATGATTTCGGGGGTTTCGGATGGGTCTTCTCCGCCGGCCGTTCGGGCGTACGGAGGAACCCGTGGGAGGTATGCGGATCCATCGGAAAAGAGCGGGAGAATGGACAGAGTTGCCCGTTCTAATATACATAATATAGAGTACTATGTAGAATCGGAGAATCGGAAAAAAGTCAATAAAACCTGCTGGAATCCGTCGATTCGAAGTTTAATCGCTCCAAAATCTTCCATTTATGTCGTAGATTTAACACAGTAGATAGAATGGTCTACATATAAATGTTGTCATGACAATTTCGAGCATAAGGATTCTATATTATATACCTGCAATTGGATGTTTCATCCAATGGGACCGGATAGGGCCCAGACTAGATCGCATCGCGATCTGATAGGAGACACTACATGCACATAATGGAAGGGTTTCTTGACCCGATATGGTGCGCGCTATGGTTCATCGTGGCCATCCCGTTCATCGTACTTGGTGCCAAAAAGATTGTAGAATTGGTAAGAGAACACCCCGAGCAGAAAATGACCGTCGCCCTATCCGGCGCCTTCATATTCCTGCTCTCATCGCTGAAGATCCCGTCCGTTACGGGATCCAGTTCCCACCCCACCGGAACCGGTTTCGCCGTCGTCCTCTACGGAGTCTGCGTCACCTCGTTCCTCGCGCTCATCGTCCTGATCTTCCAGGCGCTGCTTCTCGCCCACGGCGGACTGACCACCCTCGGAGCCAACGTTGTCTCCATGGGTATCATCGGACCCATGTTCGGACTCCTCTTCTGGAGGGTCCTCATCAAGGCCGGCGTCAAGATCCCCGTCTCGCTCGCCATCGCGGCCCTGTTCGCGGACCTGATGACCTACGTCGTCACCGCCATCCAGATGACCCTCAACCACGGACAGTCCATCGACGCCCTGGTCAACTTCCTTACGAACTACGCCGCAACCCAGATCCCTCTGGCGATCGTCGAGGCCATCCTGTTCTTCATGTTCGGAATCTACCTCATGAGCAACAAGCCCGAGGTTTTCGACATCGCTCTGGACAAACCCGCAACCGAGGAGGCTGCTGAGGCATGAACAACAAAGTGATCTACATCGCAGGATTCGCCATCATCGCCATCCTGGTGATCGTCACCCTGGCCTACGGGGCCTCCAACGGATTCGAGTTCGGAGGGGCCGACGACGGTGCCAAGGACGTCATCTCGGAGGTCGATCCCGGATTCAAGCAGTGGACCAAGGGTATCTGGGGAGACTACGAGCTCCCCTCCGAGACCGCTTCCCTGCTCTTCGCTCTGCAGGCCGCGATCGGTGCGATCATCATCGGATACTTCATCGGCCGCTATACGAAGTCGAAGGCTGAAGTGAAGACCGAATGAGGCGGGTGACATGTCGGAACAGCTCCAGATGGATACGCTGGCTTACAGCTCGCGCATGCTCGGATGGGCCCCCTTGGGGAAACTCCTGTTCATAATCGCGGCGCTGATCGCCAACATCATGGTCAATTCCGTGGTCGTGCCGGTGTTCACTCTGGCCCTGGGGCTGTGTCTGATGTGGTACTCCACCAACATGCGCATCCCCCTGATCGTGATCATCGCGCTGCTGGAAGCGTTCGTCATCCTCATCTTCGGATGCGGCATGGTCTCCATATCGGGAGACGCCGGGACGGAGGCCGTATGGGACACCAACATCCTATGGGTCCACATCCACATGACGGTTGACAGCTTCAACAAGGCGTGGCTGATCCTCTTCAGGGGGGTCGCGGGGATGGCGCTGATGATGGCCTTCGCCACATCGACGCCCATCCCCCATCTCTCGAACGCGCTCAGGCAGATCCGCATCCCTCCGGAGATCGCGGAGCTGGTCGTCCTGATCTACAGGTACGGCTTCCTGCTGCTGGAGCGCATGGAGGTCATGTGGGTCGCGGCGGCGTGCAGGCTCGGGTTCAACGGGTTCAAGCGCACCATGCGCACCACCGCATCCATAGCGGTGGGGATGTTCGTGCAGTCCACCAACATGGCGGATAAAGGACAGATAGCCCTGGACTGCAGGAACTACAGGGGCTACTTCCCCCTGTACAACGCGCCTCCCAGGACGGGTATCGCCTGGGTGGCGGCTTCGGTCGGCATATTCGCCGTCATCCTGCTGCTCGGGTATCTCACGGCCGATTGGATAAACATGGCCACCATCTTCTTCGGAGGGTCCGCATGACGAATATACTGGAGACGAGGAATCTGAGCTATGCCTACTCCTCGAAGAAGAACGTGAAATCCCTCGACGGGGTGTCCATCTCGATCAGAGAGGGCGTGCGCACGGCCATCCTCGGACCCAACGGGGCCGGGAAGTCGACGCTGTTCTACTCCCTCAACGGGATACTGAAACCCAAGGAGGGGGAGGTCCTGTTCAAGGGCGTCCCCCTCGATTACTCGCGCGAAGCCCTCAGGGACCTGAGGGCATCCGTGTGCGTGGTGGTCCAGAACCCGGACGAGCAGATCTTCTCCTCCACCGTGGAGGAGGATGTGGCGTTCGGTCCTCTGAACATGGGGCTTCCGAGGGAGGAGGTCGAGAGGAGGATCGTGGACTCGCTGAGCAAGGTCGGGATGCTGGAGAACCGCTACCGTCCCACCATACACCTGTCCTACGGACAGAGGAAGAGGATCGCCCTGGCGGGTGCGCTGGCGGTGGATCCCGACATACTGATATTGGACGAGCCGACGGCCGGATTGGATCCGAGGATGTCGGCCGAGATGATCGAGCTGATCGATGCCCTGGTGGATTCCGGGAAGACCGTGATCCTGTCCACCCACGACATCGACATGGCCTACGCGTGGGCGGAGGACGTGCACGTGATATCCCGCGGGAAGCATGTCTATTCGGGGGACCCGGACGGGTTCTTCTCGGATGAGAAGGCGGTACTTTCGGCGGGATTGGTCAGGCCGAGGGTCGCGAGGCTCCACGACTCCCTCGGATTGGGAGGGGGCATGCCCAGGACGGCGTCGCAGCTTCTGGCGTGCACGGATGGACCGGTCGGAAAGATACAGGTCCGTTCCACGGACGACGGCCCATGCGAAGCGGACGGGCGGTCCGTCGGGGTCTACGGGCCCGCGGCTAGGAACACGCTGTCCGAATGGGGCGTGGAGGCGGACATCGCTTACGACGCGGTCGAGAGCGCATGCCGCATAGCATTGAGCGGGGAGGATGTCCTGGTCTACGCCGGACCCAAGGCGGTCGGCAGGGTGCTGTCCAGGATCGATGCCCTGGCGGCATTCGGAAGATGCCCGGAGGTGGTGAGATGAACGATTGCGTGATCCAGACCGAGGATGTGAGGTTCAATTACGAGGGCGAGGACCGCCCGTCACTGGACGGCGTGTCCATCGGAATCAGGAAGGGCGTGAAGTCGGTCATCCTCGGGGCCAACGGCGCCGGGAAGTCCACCCTGTTCTACAATTTCAACGGCATCCTGTGCCCCGACAAGGGGAAGGTGCTGATCAACGGGGAGCTAGTCTCCTACCACAGGAAGGGGCTGAAGAAGCTGCGCTCCAAGGTGTCGGTGGTCCTCCAGAACCCCGACGACCAGGTGTTCGAGACGACCGTCCGCGCCGATGTGGCGTACGGCCCGACGAACCTGGGGCTGCCGCAGGACGAGATCGATTCCCGCGTCACGGAGGCTCTGCGCATGGTCGGTCTGACGGATTTCGCCGACAGGAACCCCCTGCAGCTGTCCTACGGGCAGAGGAAGAGGCTGGCC
Source organism: Lachnospiraceae bacterium (assembly GCA_963645865.1). GTDB lineage: Archaea > Thermoplasmatota > Thermoplasmata > Methanomassiliicoccales > Methanomethylophilaceae > Methanoprimaticola. Next base: position 840 of record CAVIUM010000098.1, on the reverse strand, counting down.
ATCGCCGGGGCGCTGGCGATGCGCCCGGAGATCCTGATCATGGACGAGCCGACGGCCGGATTGGATGCCGCGATAGCTTCGGACCTGATGGAGCTGGCGGAGATCCTGCACGTATCAGGCACGACCGTGGTGATCTCGACGCACGACGTCGACCTGGCGTACGCCTGGGCCGACGACATCCATGTGATGAGGCACGGGAAGCTGGTCTATTCCGGGGATCCGGACGTGTTCTTCGGGAACCGCGAGGACGTCTACAGCGTGTCGCTGACGCCCCCGTCGTACTTCTCGATCAACCGCAACATGTCGAAGACCCGCGGGATGGACGAGGCGCCGTATCCGAAGACCGAGCCCCAGATGATGATGAAGTTCGACTCTGGCTCCAAGGGGAAGCTGATCGTATGCCCGCCGGGAAGCGATGCGACCGGCGCATGCACGGGGGTGTACGGTCCTACCGCACGCCGCGATTCGCCCGATGCCGACTACACCTCCGACGGATTCGATTCCTGCGTGCGCAGGGTCCTGACGGGGGAGGATGCGGTCCTGTACTGCGATTCCGCGGACCTGAAGGCGGTCCAGACCAAGCTGGCGGAGTTGGGACGCTTCGGCGAGATGTTCGAGGTCGAGTTCGTCTGACCGGGTCGTTCGAATCGCAAAAAGGCAACATTTGAAATAGCATAAGAACAATCTTCAATTCGAAGCCATAACGGTCGCCAGAGGCGACCGAAGTGGTTTTAGAAGAAGGTTTGGAACACGTACAGGATCGCTGTTACGATACCTGCGAGCGCGTCGCAAACCTCCAGCGCCAGGATCAGCTTTGTGATGGCGTCGTCCTGGCGCTCG
>CAVIUM010000097.1:0-6292 GCA_963645865.1 Lachnospiraceae bacterium | reverse complement strand
TCGAGATGTTGAGGTCCTGACGGATGGTCCCGATGCCTCTCTTGACCCTGCGGGTCGCCCTCAGCAGGGTGCCGAGCCTGTACGCGACCTCCATGACCTCCTCGGGCGTCCTCATGTCCGGCCCGGTGGCCACCTCGATCAGCGGTATCCCCAGACGGTCGAGCCTGTAGAGGATCTCGTCCCCTTTGGTCTCGACTTTCCTGGCGGCGTCCTCCTCCAGGCACACGGAGAGGATGGAGATCTTCCTGTCCCCCACCTCGACGTACCCGTCTGTGGCAACAAGCGCGGTCCTCTGGAACCCGGAGGTGTTGGACCCGTCCACGACGATCTTCCTCATGAAGTGGATCTCGTCGATCACGTTGGCGTGGAGCATCTCGGAGAACGTCAGGGAGATCCCCAGCGCATCGGCGTTGACGCCGTGCGGGGGCTCCTCGTCCAGCTCCACCAGGCAGCTGGTGCCCTTGCAGCACTGGTACCTGTAGCCCATGTGCCTCTGGAACTGCGCCAGAGCGGCACGGTCGATCTCCCCCATCTCGGATGTGGTGGGCCTGAGCCTCCTGTAGACCGCTCCCTCCCCCTCGTCGCAGAGGCGGCTCTCGCAGTCGCAGAACAGCTTCCTGGTGTCCAGCTGCTGGTGGATCTCGATCCCGCACATCATCTCGTAATCTTCACTCATCGAGGAGCCTCCTGTCGGACATCTCGTTGCAGACAGGCGTCTGCATCAGCTTCTTCGCCTCTTCCACGGACCCTGTGTTGGCCAGAGCCCACATGAGCTTCACATAGGCCGTCTCGGGCAGCATGTCCAGGACCGTGATGGCTCCGGCGGACAGCATGTCCCTGCCGGTGTTGTAGACGTTGAGGTTCGTCCTCCCGTTGAGGCACTGGCTCGTCATGACCACTACCGTCCCGTTGTCGCAGGCCTTCTTCAGCAAGGGGATCATGTTCTCGTTCACGTGCCCGAGCCCGGACCCTGCGATGACCACTCCCTTGGACTTCATGAAGATGTCCTCGAACAGCGCCGGGTCCATGCCGGGATAGTACTGGAGCAGGACGCAGGCCTTCTCCATGCCCGTCCTCGCGACGGCTTTCCCATCGGAGACCTTGGGCCCGTCCGTGGCGACCTCCATCTTCCCGTCCTTGTCCAGATGGGCGGCGGGAGCGCAGTTGATGCTGTGGAACGCGGACCTCTCGGAGGTGTGCATCTTCCTAACACGGGTGCCGAAGTGTACCGCGAAGGAGTCGTCCCCGGACGTGTCGTGCATCACGACGTACACTCCGGCGCGGTCCGCCTTGGTGCAGAACCTGGCGCATGCCATCAGGTTGCTGCTCGCATCGGAGGACGGACGGTCGGAGGACCTCTGTGCCCCGACCAGGACGACCGGTTTCGGAACATCGCCGAGCATGAAGGACAGCGCGGCGGCGGTGTATCCCATGGTGTCGGTACCGTGGGGGATGATGATGGCGTCGGCGCCGTTGTTGATCTCCTCGGCGACGGCCTCGGCCAGCTTCTGCCAGTGCTCCACATCCATGTTCTCCGAGAAGATCGAGAACAGGACGCGGGCGTCGATGTTGGCCAGGTCCCTGATCTCGGGGACGGCGTTGACCATGTCGGAGGTGGACAGGGCGGGGTGGACCGCTCCGGTCCTGTAGTCCACATAGGACGCGATGGTCCCGCCGGTCCCGATGAGGACGATCTTGGGGAGCCCTTCCTTGGACTCCACCTCGGACTCCTTCCTGACCCTCTCCGCAGGGGCCTCCAGCAGGGCCACCTTCGTGGAGCCTGTGATCTTCACGCCGACGTTGTATCCTGATTTCATCTTCAGGATCAGGACGTCCGGCGCACTGAACTCGTGATGGGGCATGAGTGTGCCCACGAAAGACCTGCCGTCCTTCTCGACGGACAGTCTTGCACCTTCGCTGGCACCGATGTCCGCGAGGGTCTTTGAAAGCGATTCGGAATAGCTCATGCTTGTCGGAATCGCGTATGGAGCGGTGGTTTATCACGCTTTCTTAGAACGCGTGCGCGAGAGGTCATAGCACGGCGGCCATGTACAGAGGGAGATAGACTATGCCGTCTTCCGTTCCCACGTCCTTGGTGCACAGGATGTAGGATTGCCCCAGCGCTTTTCCGAACCTCTCCCTGAACCTGTCCAAGGAATCGTGCCTCACGCGGTCCGATACTTTGACCTCAACAGGGCAGATCTTCCTCCCCGAGCGGATCAGGAAGTCTATCTCGATCGAGGACTCCCACGTCTCCTCCTCGGAATCGCCGGCATCCTTGCCTGCAGAGGGGCTGCGCGAGTAGAAGAACAGCTTGCGGCCGTTGGCCCTGAAGCATTGGGCCACCACGTTCTCGGCGAACATCCCCTCGTTTATCCCCAGCTTCCCGAGGAGCAGGGACTTGTAGACGTCCTCCCCAGTCATCTCGTCGTCCTCGAGGCACTGGGTCACCAGCAGCCCCGTGTCCGCCATGTACAGCTTCTGCCTGGCGAGGTCCAGGTTCATGGACAGCCCCACGCGGGGGTCGGTGGCGTTCACGCAGGGGTTGACGATCATCGCGTCGTCCAGCCACATGAACGCGTCCTCGAAGTCCCTGTTGCGGGCGTTCTTGTCGATGCTGGTTATGCGGAACTTCTTCTCCTTGCGGTTCAGCTCCGAGGGGATCCTGTCGAATATCCCCGTGACCCTCATCTCGTACCCCTTGGCGAACCTGGCGATGTCCTTGCGATAGACGGTCAATATCCTGCGCTTGACGGCCTCCGCCTTCTCGAAGCTCCCCGATTCCGCGAACTCCATGACCGCCTGAGGCATCCCTCCGACCAGCATGTACTTCCTGAACAGCCCCATGACCTCCCTGTGCATCGCATCTCCAACCGGACGGAGCTGTTCCAGGCACTCCCTCAGGTACGGGACTACCGTGTCCTTGCCCATGGCCCACAGGAACTCCTCGAAGTCCAGAGGGTGGAGGTACAGGTCCTCCTCCTCGGATGGGATCACGATGTCCGCTATGTTCGACTTGATGGACATCAGCGAGCCCGTCTCGATGTAGTCGTACCTGCCGTCCTTCACCAGGTGCTTGATCATCTGCCTGGCGCGGGGGTACTGCTGGACCTCGTCAAACACTATGACAGCCTCACGGACCGGCAGAGTCCTGCCGATGGCGATGGACAATGCGCTCAGGAAATCCGAGACGTCGCCGTTGTACCCGTCGAAGGCCGCTCTGATGCTGTCGCCCGTGTTGGAGAAGTCGATGACGACATAGTCGCGGTATTCGTTCTTGGCGAACTCCTCTGCCAGGTAGCTCTTGCCTACGCGCCTCGCGCCGTTGATGAGCATCGCCGATGCTCCGGCGCTCTCCTCCTTCCAGCGGAGCAGCCTATCGTAAGCCTTCCTGCGGAGTTGCATCGCCATGATGTCCCGAACGCTTGCAGTATATGAATAACCACGGATTCAGAGTTAAGGAACGTGTGGATTCACACGGATTCAGAATTAAGCGTTTCCACTGCGCCTCTCGATCCATGCTTCGAGATCGTCCGCACGGGACATCAAGGGTCGCCACAGCAGGATGGGTCGAACCTCAAATCCGCCCGCGCCAGAAGCCATAGGGGAGCCCTCGGCATCTGACCGAATGAGAGTCTTGTGGAAGGTATCATTAAGGCAGCCGCCCATCATAACCTGATAATCATGTCAAAGGATGTCAATGGGAAGCAATCATTCAATCATGTAGTCGCATTCATTGATATCCTGGGATCTTCGCAGATATTGAAGAGCGATGATGAAAAAGCCATCTCCGATTACCTTTTGGGAATCGACGGGCTGTACCTTTCATCTCTGAACAATGTATCGGACGGCATCAAGATGTTTTCCGACAACATTCTGATATATTCGGAGAGTGCGACCGAGGAGGATGTCCAATCTGTGATTTCTTCGGTCGCCCACATCCAATGGTCTGTAATGAAGGAATTCAATCTCTTCATCCGCGGAGGCGTCGTGATAGGCAGATTGGATAAGATTCCAGAAGAAGGGTCGGACTATATCGTCGGAAAGGCGATAGTCGAAGCACATGAAATCGAATCTACTGTAGCGATCTATCCTCGTGTTGTTGTTTCGAAAGATGTTGCGGCGTTGTGCTCTGGGCCGGATTCGCTTATCAAAACCGATTGGGACCAGCCGTTCATAGATTACCTTCAGATGTCGATCGAAGAGGGATTCGTTTCTGAGGGCCTGAGCACTTACAGGCAATCTCTGATTAACCATATCAAAAACAACAACCAGATGGGGGGTTGCAAAGTTCATGAATGGGACAGGATCCGTAGCAAAGACGTCTGGGCCCTGTCGTATTACAATGATTTCTGCGTAAGAAACGGATGCGAGGATATGATCATCGATTTCGGAGAGGACTATGATGTTCCTTCGAAAAGAATCGCGGTATGCATAAACGGTTCTGAAGGGGGTGAATGAATGGATGAAAACGAAATGATAAGCAATGATTTCGATGATTTATCGGATTCGGAGATACTGGTTCTTCTCATGATGAACGAAGAGACCCCTACATTGAAAACTCGCCTCCAGAAACTGTCCTTGCTGTACCATGAGCTGTACGATTCAGAGGAGAATACGACAGACCATCATGCCTATTTCTTCGGCGGCTATTCCGATGACATCGATGAATCTGCGGTGAATCTCACCGACATGGGAATACTGGATGAGGGAAGGAACGGCTATTCCCTGACGGAATATGGCGTCAAACTGAGACAATACATACTGAACGAATACGAAAACGTCGAAGAGATTGAACGGGTGGAGAACATCAAGAAAGCCGTTTCGAGCATCCCGGACAGGAATCTGGTAGGGCTAACATATCACTTCTACGGGGAATCCGCAAAGAACTCAACGATCAAGCAATCAGTGGAAAGGCTGAATTCCACCTCGGTGTATGACGGATTGCCGTTGAATGAGTATCCGAAGAAGCAGTTCGAAGATAAATTACGTGACGGGAAAGAGATCAGGAGAGGACACTGATGGTTCAGAAGTACGAGATCACGAACGTTTCCATGATCGATGACCGCCCATCATCGCTCCCGCGCAATGTCACCTTGAAGGTCGGCGGGCGTTCCCTGGACCATATCTCGAAGTGCACCGAGAGGACGACCGACCTCCGTACAATCGACAGCATAAGAGGCAAGTCGGTGTTCAACGAGTGCTATATCGATCTCTCTCTTACCAAACTGAGGGAGCTTGACAGCAACCGTTCAGCACAAGACCAGTACATCTACAGCCGTTCGAAGTTCCTCGACAAGGGAATGGTCAACGTCCTGATGGTCAAGCTGCGCCTGGAAGGCGACGATGCCTTGAACGACCAAGATTACGAGTACCTCAATGCACTTCTCTCCTGGAAGAGCAACGACATCTATGTCATGCCCATACTGGAATTCGATGACAAGAAACGCACCGACATGGTTGCTATCTACAATGAATTCGTCAAGAGGATGCTGGATGAGAAGGACAGCTGGACGTCCAACATCAACATAGGCATGTCTATTCCCCAGATGTATCCCAGACGCGGCATCAAGGATCTGTTCGACATCTATTCTGATGAGAAGCCCACGTTCGTCGCTGTGGATTTCAACAACTCCCGCATGGACCGTCCCAGCGATGTCACAGGGACCATACTGAGGCATTTCAAGAACGAGAGCGAGGAGAACACATTCCTCTACGGCGTCAACGTCAAGCCGTATAAGCGCGGTGCCGAGAACACTTCGGCATGGGACATATACATGGTGCACGGTTCCTTCAATGCCATAGGTCCGACCCATTCGAAGCCACGCCCCATGGCCCTTCCCGGCGACTGGAACAACATGGGCCGCATATTCGATTCCGAATCGGTCGAGTACCGTACCATCGATTCCGACCATCGCGACATCTTCATCGAATGGATGGGCAAGTCGTACAGCCTGGATATAGACGTGGACTTCAAGAAGAATGAGAAGAGTCTATATCCCTATCTGAAGAGGTACAACTTCCAGTATACGAACGATGTCCTTTCCGATTTCTCCAAGGCCATCGATGGCCATGATACAGACTATATCGATGATATGATAGAAGCGATGCCTGAGGAGATGAAGAATGTGAGCATAATGGGAATGCCGAAGAGGAGAGCCCGCAGATCGGAAAAGAAGGAACGAGGGTGTTTCCACCCAGGTGAATGAGTCCATTGATTACGGATTCCTGGATTCGTTGTGCCCCAGCCTGCCCTTAGTCCCCTGATGCATTCGCATGCGCCTCTCGATCC
>CAVIUM010000096.1:0-6349 GCA_963645865.1 Lachnospiraceae bacterium | reverse complement strand
CCATCACTACGTCCGGGACCGGAAGGTTCTGGAGCTGATTGCGGAACACGGACAGCTCCGCCTCAGCAGATTTGACACGATGGAGAGCGATTCCAACGAGGTCAGATTCGCATCTGAATTGTTCGCAAAATGCATCAGAGAACTCCTCTCAGAAGGATGCTTCAGTCAAGAGGAAACGGATCGTTTGATGAGTAGCGTCGCTTTCTCTAAAGATGCCCGCATCCTCTACTTCGACAGCGATGCCGGGATCTTCTGTCCTCAGAACGGACCATTGATTCCCTACATCGTATGCTTCACTCCCGAACACACCGAAAAGATGTGGAAAGAGTACAAAGATACAGCTACGGTGGACGTGACTATCACAGAACATCTCCTCAATTGTTTCATACGCGGAGACCATCCATCTGGGTTCCCGATAGACCAGAGCAACTACCTCAAATTGTTGAAGGTGAGGTATGACGGTCCCGAGACCAAAACGATGATCAAGAAACTCATCCTGGACGCCAGAGAAACGGGGAACCTCGATGATTGGTGCGAGATGGTCCATGAAATACTGATGAGATGCAGATTGGCGATCAAACCCGAGAAGTTCGCATACGAGAACGAGTATCGTCTCGTCTACATCCGGCCGGAACACTTCAAGGATAACGACCGGGCCATGCAATACATCTGCCGGACTCACTTCGATATCGAAGAAGGAGATGTGATCGAGAAGAACTACGATCCGACCGATGATAGATTCGTGTGGATGGACATCACTCCGATGATACATGGTGCGACACTGGGAAAATCGGACCTGTACAAGGAATATCTGCAGGAGATTGCGAAAAGGAAAACTGATTTCTTCGTTGATCGTTACGACGATATTTTGAGAGACAAGGCTGCGAAGCTAACAAATCGCGACGCGAAGGCGTGCGATCAGCAAACATCCCCCGACCCATCGGGTGATGCATGAAACAAGGGTGCTCCGCACCCCTTTCTACCCTCCGAGCTCTTATCATCTCGGTCCCACACTTAACAAATATCTTTCGTACCCCTCTCCTCCCCCTCTTATATCCTCCCAAACCCACACCCCGTCCATGAACAGGATGACCCTCGCCCAACGCACTCTGCTGTACCTCTACCGCTACCGCCACATACCGGACACCATCGAGTTCGGCGCCCCCCGCGAGATCACACAGGACGGAGTGTCCGAATTCCTCGGCATATCCCGCTCCCATGCATCCCTCATCGTCAACAGGCTCGAACAGGAGAAGAAGGTCTATTCCGGGCGCTCCCGCATCAACGGCTCCGACCAGATCCTCCGCAAGGTGTACTTCATCGCCCCCGCCGGCGTCGCCGAGTGCGAGAGGCTCCTGAACACCATGGACGCCGGCCTCGAGGACATCAACAACGCCCTCCAACCGGTGAACATCAACTTCTGCAGCTCCGCCGCATTCTGGTCCCTCCCGACCGACGAGCGCAACGAGATCGGCTGTCTCATGGTATTGCGCATCCCGGTCCGCAGGAGCGACGTCGATCCGGACAGATGCGGCATGGTCCCCTTCGACGGGAAGGGGAGACTGGCCATCAAGCAGGAGACCAAGAGGTGGTACCTCCAGCACGCCGACACCGAGACCCTCCGCCAATGGCACAGCACCGCCGCCGACTGGTGCTCCGAGAGGGACTGCGATCCGAAGGAGCGCCTCTATCATCTCTACAGGTCCAACCGCAGACGGGAGGCCATCAAACTGGCATCATCCCAACGGTACATGCTCATGGACTTCCCGGACAAGGAGAGCAGGGACATCCTCGACCGCCTCGCCGAGAGCAACGAAGAGGATTGGATGCATCTCGTGACCGCGCGCATGAGCCTCCGTCTGGGAGAGGTCGAGATAGCCAAGAGGGAGCTGGACTCCTTCCGGGGAGACGATGCATGCGCCGAAGGCGCCATGGTGTCCGAGATACTCCTCGCCGAAGGGAAGACGGCCCAGGCCCTCACCGTCGCGTTGGACTCCTACATCGGCGATACGGATACAGCGGCAGCCCTCGGCATCTGCATGGCGGCCAACGGCCGCTACGAGGAGGCCCTCACATACCTGGACAGATGCAGGAGCGAGATGCTCAGGACCGGATGCTCGTTCAGGCTGGACGAGATACTGAGGACCAGGGCCGACGCGCTGAAAGCACTGGGAAGGATGAAGGAATCCAGGGATGCGTTGGAGATGGCGATGTGCTGGGGGAAGGACCCCCAGCGTTGCCGATCATATCGTCTGGTTGGACCTGAGGTGGTCGATGTCCGAGATGTACAGGTCGCGGATGTCGGTGATGCCCCACTTGAGCATCGCCAGCCTCTCGAACCCGAATCCCCACGCCAGCACGGGAACGTCCACGCCGAACGGCGCGACGACCTCCGGTCTGAAGATTCCCGCCCCTCCGAGCTCCATCCACTTGCCGTTGAAGAAGACCTCCAGCTCCAGGGAGGGCTCGGTGTACGGGAAGTACGCCGGCCTGATCCTGATCTGGTCGAACCCCATCCTGGAGTAGAACTCGCGGATCATCGAGATCAGCATGTCGAAGTCGCCGTTCTCGTCGATGACGATGCCCTCGATCTGCGTGAACTCCGGAAGGTGGGTGGCATCGATGGACTCGTTCCTGAAGATCCTCGAGATGGAGAACGCCTTCCTGGGCGCGTCCGGGTGCTCGGCGATGTACTTGATGCTGCTGACGGTGCTGTGCGTCCTGAGGAGGGCCATCTCCGCCTTCTCCCTGGACCACTCGCCGCCCCATCCGGTGGAGCCGGTGTCCCCGCCGTTCTCGTGGATGGCCTTGACCATCGCAACGAGAGATTCATCGTCCACGTGGATGGACGCGGGGTGCTCCAGATAGAACGTGTCCTGCAGGTCCCTGGCGGGGTGGTCCTGAGGGGTGAACAGCACATCGAGGTTCCAGAAGGCCGGCTGGACGTATTCGGACTTCATCTCCGCGAAGCCCATGTCGGTGAACAGCCTGCGCACCTGCGCCCCGAGCCTGGAGAGCATGTGCTTCTTCGCAGGGTACACGGTGGGAGCGAACGTCTGGATGTCGTACCTCCTGAACTCCGCGTCCTTCCAGTCCCCGCTCTGTATGAGACGGTCGGTGATGTCGGCGACCTGCTGCTTCAGCTCCAATCCCGAAGAAGCCGCATCCTTCCCGTCGGGCGTCAGCCCGACGGTCCTCTCGGTGACCACCTTCTCGGCGATCATGCCCTGGCGGCCCTTCAGGTCCTTGATGATGGCGGGATCGGCATCCTTCTCCGGAACCGGACCTTCGCTCATCTTCGCCAGAAGGATCTCGTCGGGCATGCGGGAATCCAGGGTCTCCTTCCCCTTGGGGGTGAGCCTCATCATCTTGACGCCGTCGACATTCGCGATATCGGCGAGTCCCTTCCTCTTGAGCCATCCGACGGCCAGCTTCCCCATGCCCTCGGGCATCGAAGCCTCCATCTCGGGCATGGGCATCTCCTCGCCGTTCTTCCCTATGACGGTGATCGCGACCCTCTCCGGCAGTCCCTCGGAGACGGCCTTCGGGTCCGCCAGGACCCAGAACCTCTCCGACTTCTCCGATATGGTCGCCAATCCCTTGGACTCCAGCCAGGACGCGGCGCTCATCGCTTCGACCTCGACGGAGAAAGCGCCCTCCGCCACCAGGTCCGACGGGGAGGCGGAGCCTCCCCTCTCGGCCAGCGCCAGGAGCAGCCTCTTCTCGTTGTGGCTCAATCCGTCAATCAATGCCTTGTCCATCTGATCACCATTCGAAACCGTCGTAGGTCATGTCCCCGACGACATCCTTCGCCTTCTCGCGGCGGTCCTGATGCCCCTCGAGGAACACGTTGATCCTCTCCGTGAGGCACATCTTGCACTCGCCGCAGAGGATCTCGCCCTTCCTGCACTTGTCAGCGAGCTCGTTGAGCTTCGCATCGTCCTGCTCGAACAGGTAGAAGTTGTACTTGAACACCGCGCAGACCTCGGGATTGCCCCCCATCTGCCTCTGCTCCTCCACCGAAACGCGTCCGCCGGTGAACGCCCTGCCGACCTTCTTCTTGACGGCCTTGGGCGTGTCCGTGGTGTAGATCGTGGCGTTCTCGTCCGAGGAGGACATCTTGTCCCCGCCGTTGAGGCCGGGGAACATCTTGCAGAAGATCAGCGACGGCTTGGGATATCCAAGATGCGGAGCCGCATCCCTCGTGACCCTGAAGTGCGGGTCCTGGTCGATCCCGCAGGGGATCAGGACCGGCACCTGCCTCCCGGCATCCACGGTCGGGAGGAAAGCGGGGACGGACTGCATCGTGGTGTAGAATATCGACCCGATGTTCGTGGAATTGTCGAAACCGAACACCGCCTTGGCGGTGGAGAAGGTGGTCCTCTTGGCGACCTCCAATGCGATCGGATACATCCTGCCCACGTTCTTCGTGTTCACGATGATCTTGGTCTTCTTCGGATCGAATCCCAGCGCGACGAAGTCCAGGGCGTTCTCGTACGCCATCCTGCCGGTCTCCTGCAGGGACAGGTCCTTGAACAGGAACTTCTCGTCGTCGGTCATCTGGAAGAGCATGTCGCATCCGAAGGTGTCCTGGACCCACTTGTTGAAGATCCACGGCATCAGGTGGCCGAGGTGGGTGTTCCCGGAAGGCCCCCTTCCGGTGTAGAGGGTGAACGTGTTCCCTTTGTCGTGCTGGTCCAGGAGCCAAGCCATGTCCCTGTGCGTGTAGAAGATCCCGCGCCTCAGCATCGGATGGAGCGGGCCGTACTTCGATATCCTCTCGAGGAGGGCATCGTCGATGGGGGTCGTCCCGAACTGCTTCATCAGCAGGTCGTAGTCGATATCCCCGGTGACCTCCCACGGTGTTACCTTGAAATCCTCGGGCATGACTGTTACCAGGTCGCGGATACGCGCATGCGTAATAAGGATTGGCGCTCGGTCACATCGCAGGCGAGGAACGTAACAATCTTCTGTCAACCGCCCGAAGGGCGGCTTCGCCCGATAGGGCGCTGTTGTTTTGGATTGTGAACCGCGCCTCGGGACTCCGCTCCAGCGAACCGCCTCGTGCGAACAGGGCGATCGTTCGGCGCGGAGCGCCGAACGTTGGCCGCGTTCGCGAACATCTGGAAAATGGTATACTGTATATGTGCCAGATATTCTAAAAATAAAACTGAATGTATCGGATTCCGCTTATCATTCGACGACAGAACAGAGTGATCACGACAGCGATGATTGCAATGATTACTGCCGACCTTGATAGGATGACGGAGGTCCTGTTGAACCAATGCGTCTCCCTGCCATCCACAAGGCGACATGCCATATTCAACTTGTCCACTCTGCGTTTCATTTCTGCGACCCTCTCATCCCAACAATCGGATTTCTTGAACTTGTCTCTATACAAGTCCATGAATGCGCTGAAATAAAGCGCATTAGCGTCACAATCCGCTCTTGCGAAACACACAGGGTTTTCTTTTTTCGTCCATTTGAACGCATTACCGGCTACGTAAGCAATCATATCGACATTGGCCTCAACAGAATCCAGCATCTTTCTTGCTAATGCATCGTACTGATCCTCTGAAGCTTCGACCCTAATCGGCAGTCTCATAGAGCTACAGTCGAACTCTGTATCCGAACAACCGTCCAGTGCACTCCTGAATGCAGACCATGCCTCACGAAGTTCGTTGAAACCGCCTGATACGGATGAAATCCGGCACAGACCTCCCTTATCAATGATGTCGATAACGACTACCATGGGGTCTAGAATATCACCGTCTGGCAGATCATCTCCCAATACAGCGTTCACTGTTGCCAGCATATCACAATCGGAAGGCGGTGCAACACGAAATCTGAATCCTGGCTTATTGTCACCGGACTCCCTGAAACTGGTCAACTTCTTCTCGAAGTCATTGCCTTCCTCGAATACCCTGCCTGAAAGGCTTGGCAACCAGCACCAATATGTCTCGGCCACTGGAATCAGACTCTGCCGGTTAGAAGGCGAATGCGGGAACTGAGCTTAGGCTTCAAACAACGGCCGGTCTTCGACGCGCGTGCGTACAGAACTCCGTTCTCTGAGTAGTAATCAATGTAAGCGGCTCTGCAAAGCCTGTCCAGTACAGTACGATCCGTATCGTCGACCTTACGTCCGTAATAGTACCTGAGGAAGGTATCGTTCAGTATCTTCCCTTCTGCCGCCGTGCACATTCCTACCACTCCATTAATCCAGGCAACAGCCTACACGACATAACGACCCACTGAGGCGCCGTATAAAAGGATTGTCTCAATCGAATAAAGGGTTGGCGACCATTCTAGTAATAACACAGATGGCGGCACACAGATGGATTCAAACCTG
>CAVIUM010000095.1:0-6405 GCA_963645865.1 Lachnospiraceae bacterium | reverse complement strand
CCTCCTCGGTCTTCCATCTATCGGTGGCGACGTAGTGTTCGCCAACCCTATCGGAAAGGGTGGCGCCCCTGAGCGCCCGCGAGTTGCATTCAAGGAAGCATCTCTGGCCCTCCGGACGGAAGGCCGTGAACAGCAACTTGGGCTGTCTCCCGCACACGGGGCAAGGTGACGGATTCATCGCTCCTCCTTCTTATCCGTCGGATGCGCGTTCCCGGCGGTGTCGGTCATTTGGACCTCCTTCGGGTCATCGGCTATCGCCATGCGATAGTATCTGGTCATGTCGTGGTCCTTCTCCTTCCCTTTCTTTTCGAGCTCCTTGGCGATGGCGTATATCTCGCGCCGGACGTCCTTGAACCTCTTGCTCAGTTCGGGCGCATGGATGGATACCGTCTGGGCGTAGTATTTCAGGTTCTCCTGGGTGCTGATTAGCCTTGACGATATCCTGAGGCAATCATTCCGCTTATCGTCGAGCCTGAACCAATCGCGGAGGGCCTTGGCCCTCAGCTTCTCCGTTCTGCTGTATTCCTCCGTCATTGTTCCTTCTCCCTCTTCTCCCTCAGAATCTTCTCGATGATCACCATGTCGCGGACGTCGCCGTCCTCCATTCCCTTTTCATCGTTGTACACGCACACGTTGACGTCGAACCTCCTCCTCATGGCCGGCGTCATGCCCTCGTAGACGGCCAGCGCGGCCGCCTTGGCGTCCTCAAGGGTGTCGTAGGGTCCTTCCGTGCAGCGCTCGCTCCATGAGAGCTCGACAGTGACGATGCTCATTCAGTCCATCCTCCTGATGTTCACCTCGACCGTATCCCCTTCCTGGGCGTCGATGGCCTCCGCCAGATCGGAGACGGCCACTACCAGCGACCCTCCGCTCTTGCGGATTTTCTTGGGCGCGGACGCCTGGGACGGGCTGGAAATCCTGACCCCCCAGACCTCTTCGGCGGCCCTCTTGATGGCGTCGGTGTTGCTGATATGCCCTCCTTCATCCTCCGCGCGGGATTTGATCTCGTTGATCGTGCCGGTGAGCTCGCGTTCCGTTTCGGGATGGTTCGTCGTCCAACTGTTCTGGCTGAGCCATTCGCTCGCCCATACCTCCACGTCGTCGCCGTTCATCTGCGACCAGATCTCCACGTGATGATCGCGGGGGCAGTCCATCATGTCCTTGACCGTTTGCCTTATTCCGATGATTTTAGTCATTCCTGGCATCCTGCTGTTTCCAATCAGCAAGTAAGATAAAATCTGACTGATATTTATAATTTGTTGAATAATCGGGGAATTGAGGGATTTTCGACCTCTTTTCTTTAAAAGGACTTTCGATTCCTTGTATTCATCGGGACCAAGCATCCACGGATGCTCGATTTTGCGTTCGTTAAATCCTTCCAGATAGACTCCGGTATGCTCCGCCCTATAGACCTGGGCGGGGAGGATTGATTGAAAATGTTTGCAAGCAAAGCAGCAAAATCGAAGCTTCTGGCTTTCGGCGTCGTTGCGATGTTCGTTCTCTGCGCGGTATCCTGCGTTGCGGATTCCGATGCGGCCGGACCCTACGGAGGGATCGACAACGTGACTCAGGGCGGTGACGATAAGGACCAGGAGTACGGGATTAAAATATCGACTGGACAGACGTTTACATACAACGGTATAGCGACGAATCTGGATAACACCAGCTATGGAACTGTGAAGTATTCATGGGATGGAGACGCCAAAGACCAGAAGGGAAAGGACGGAATTGCCTGGGATGGTACTGATACCCTCAGTGGGATTTTCACCACCGTTCATGAGGATGGAATTTCTGGGACTCTTACCGCTACTTGGGAAAGCCCCACCGGAGACGATGGTAAAACTGTTACTCAGACAGCCACTCAGAAACTGACTTTCACGGTCTATGAGGGGCTCAAATTCACTGATGGAGACAGGGCAGGGTACGGCCTTGTAAAGAAGACTGCCCAGAATCAGATAATCATGAAACTCCCTTATACCGGAACGAAGACAGATACGAGTGTCGATGCAGAATTTAAGAACAGTGATGGATCAGATTGTCCATTCAGATTCGCATTTGCTGAGGATGGAGGGAAGTGTATCAATGTGATTGCCAATGAGGCGCCCAGCACTACTGGCTCTTGGACGGTCATTCTGACTCTGAACAATTCTGATACCGGTGACAAAGACTCGATTGAAATAACTCTCTCGGTCTATGATGGAGTAGCATTCACAAATTCGACATACCACATATACACCTACGAGATGAACCCCAATGAGACTGCTTCTTACGAGTTCGAGGTCAATTACGACACGGACGGTAAAGATGAAACGGACGTAGAATGGGGAGACATGGTAATTACAAATCCTACTGGATACTCCGGATCCGCTGTTCTATCCAAAGATACGACGAAGAGTAATGTTGTGACGATAAATACGAACGATAAGGATATCGTATCGCCGAACACCAAGCAGTCCGAAGAGTTCGTTGCCAAGCTCTCAGTCACGGGAAAGGTTACGGACAAGGTATCTGATGAGGGTACAATTTCGGCTAACACTGCGGAGGCTACCTTTACCCTCACGGTCTACAACTCGCTTGAGTTCATGTCGAAACCGGGTGTCACCGGAACCATCGCATCCTCTGTCTCCTCTGGTTCCAACTCCATCACCCTCTCCTCCTACATCTCCGGGGCCAAGTCCGTCAAGTTCGACTGGAACGACGGCACCACCACCGAGTCCATCGTGACCAAGACCGCCGCCAACTACGCCGTGAACCACACCTACGCCAAGGCGGGAACCTACCTCATCACGATCACCGCCACCAACGACATGGGAACCACCACCTCCAAGGTCATGTACACCGTCGGAAACGACACTACCACTCCCTCCGACAAGACTACTACCGACACCGACGACAAGAAGGACACCGGATTCTTCGAGAAGCACGGATACCTCTTCATCGTCTTCCTGATCCTCGCCGGACTCCTGGCCTTCGCCGCGTTCTACCTCGGCTACCAGATCCCGCCCGTTCTGATCGCGATCCCCGTCTGCGTCGTCCTCGCCGTCCTGCTGTTCTTCTACAAGGACTTCGGAGGCATCATCGACGCCATCAAGGGGCTGTTCTGAACCGATCCCGGGCGACCGATAAACACCAAAAAGCGGGGGCATCGGCCCCCGCATCGATCGCCCACGGAGGCACCATGAACAGGATTGCTACGGTCCTGGCCGCCGTCATCCTCGCCGCTCTCCTGATATTCGCATTCCAGCCCTCCGAGGGCGGGGACGCCGAAAAGAAGTACGAGACGGTCCAGGAGGTATTCGTCGGTCCGGACTACGACCCCGAAGAGGGGTCCGTCACCGTGACGTCCTACGATATCGTCACCGTGACGTACACGGCCGTGCCGAACGCCGGCTACCAGTGGTCCCACTGGGAGGATGAGGACGGCAACGTCCTGACCTACTCCACCAGCTGCACGTTCGACGCCAACAAGGACAGATTGGCGAAAGCCGTCTTCGAGCTCGAAGGGGAGCACGTCACCCACATCGCGTGGCGCGTACCCGTCTTCAACTCCGACGGCACCGTCACCGACGGGATAACCGCGAGATACGACATCCCGTTCGATACGTCCGGGTACAAGGCGTCCATCGCCGACAAGAGCATCCAGCGTGCCGGCGCCACGGGACACCAGTGGCCCACATCGCTCTGCTCTTCGGACGGGGCGATGGACGATGTTATCCAATACCTCTCGCTGTACACCAGCGGGAAGACCAATCTACAGAAGGCGATGATCGTCCTGAGCTTCGTCCAGGACGCCGTAGGATACCAGCTCGATTCCGACCAGTACGGCACCGACGAGTTCTGGGCGACCCCGTGCGAAACCCTCTACTCCGGGTTCGGCGACTGCGAGGATACCGCTACGCTGTTCGTGTCCATCGCATCCGCTATGGGCCTGGACTGCGGCTTCGTGATGTTCGAGTCCGACAGGCTCGGAACCGAAGGGACCGGCCACATGAGCGTGGCCGTGGCCCTGAAGGGGAAGGAATCCATCACCAACGGCGCCACGTTCGTCATCGACGGCGTGACATACGCATACGGCGAGACGGCCTTCGACATGGGGGAGGACGGTTTCCGCCCCCTGATCGGAGTGCTGTCCGATTCATACGACATCTACATGGGGACCTTCACCAAGGTCTCCTATGACGATGGGAAGTATACGAACGGTCCGACCGTATCCGTCACCAGGGGAGGGACGGCCCATTCCGGGACCGTGATATACGGTTCGGGATGGGCGAACCCGCCCGCCGTGGAGATGGATGTGGGGGACCGCTTCTCCTACACGCCGGAGCTCTCCCTTTCGGCGGAGATAACCGCGACCGGGAGCGGTATGTCCTGGCTGGATTGGGATGGGACCACGCTGAGCGGCACCGCCCCTTCCGCCGGGACGTATTCCGTCATCCTGACTGCGGTTTCTACCGTCGGGCCGGAGCAGACGGCGACACAGACGGTGACCATCATCGTATCGGAGTCGGACGGTTCCGGGGATAAAGCCTGGACCTACGGCTCCGACGGATGGAAATCGGAGGATATCGGGAGCGGGGATGCAGAATCGGACGGTAACGACAGGGTGGTCTACATCCTGATCGGGGCCGTTTGCATCGTGCTCATCGCCCTCGTTGCGCGGAGGCTCATCTGATGGCCTCCGGGATGGGCGTCCGCATTCAGGATGTTTCAGCGGACGCTCCGTCCTTCACTCGTTCACAGTCCATTATTGGACAGGTCGATTCACATTCGGACCCTTTCGTTTTTGGGAGCTCCGGCAACGCGCTCATCGTGGGCGGCAACTGGAACAACGGGGCCAACGCTGGCCTCTCCTATCTGAACAACAACGATGATGGGGGCAACAACAACAATGGGTCCCGCCTGGACAGAACCCGTGAGATCTTCTTCACAGTGATTCCGACCTCACCTCTCGGTGGAACAGTTCAAACGATACAATTCTGGCTCGTACCCCGCGCCGGTAGGCTTGGTGGGAGCGTCAGATGCGGGTTAATGGCCGAGGTGTTGCCATGAGGCGCATCGGCGACCAGTGGAGCGAGATATGCTCCATGGAGATATTGGAGAAGGCGGCTTCGAAAGCCTGCTCTTCGCGCAAGAACAAGGTGGAAGTGGCCGAGTTCCTTGCGAACAAGGATGAGAATCTGAGGAAGCTTCAGAACCAGCTCATCTATCACACGTATGAAACATCCGAATACAGGCTGTTCTACAAGATTGAGAACGGCAAGGAGCGGCTGGTCTCCGACCTGCCGCTCTACCCCGACCGCATAGCGCATTGGGCCGTGGCCCTGGTCATCGAACCGAAGGTGCACAGGAGGCTGATCCCCCAGTCGCACGCATCGAGGAAGGGCCACGGGACCCACACGGCGATAGCTGACGTGAAGAGGTACCTGGACGCCGACCCGCGCATCAAATATTGCCTGAAGGTGGACGTCCGGAAATTCTTCCAGTCATTACCCAAGGAGGTGGTCAAGGAGTGCATCAGGCGGGTCCTGAAGGACCCGGATGCGCTCTGGTTCATCGACAAGATAATCGACGATTATCCTGAGCCGGGGATACCTCTTGGGAACCGCCTGAGTCCGATGCTGGCCAATCTGGTCCTTTCGTATGCGGTCGATCACCCGATGAAGGAGCTCCATCACTGCCATTACTATGTCCGCTACATGGACGACATAGTGGTCCTGGGCTATTCGAAGCCGTGGTTGCACAAGATCAGGAAGGCTATGGCCGCCCAGTTCGGGGAATACGGGCTGTCCATGAAGGATAACTGGCAGATATTCCCGATAGACGATCGGGGGATAGATTTCGTCGGGTACAGGATATACCGCGATAGGGTCCTGCTCAGGAAGAGCACAAAGAAACGCATGAAGGCCGCGTGCAAGCGCATCCAGGAGGATGTGGATGCCGGCAAGAGCATCGACAAGCATGGCCAGGGGACCGTTTGGTCCTACCACGGCATTCTGAAATGGTGCGATTCCAGAGGATTGGCCAGAGATACGGTCGATCCGCTGATCCGTCGGATAGACGAACAGAAGAGGTTGGCCAAGGGGCTGGCCGCCTATTGCGATTTTATCAAACTCCAAGAAGGAGCGTTGATTCAATGAAAAATGATTCGAGGAAATACAGGATAGTGGCGGTATTGGCCGTCCTCTTGATGGTGTTTTCGTCGTTCGGGTTGGTCCAAGGCACGTCCGATGATTCGGAAGCGTCCTCGGATAGCTGGACGTGCACGATCACGGTCACCGGGACCACGATAGTGACGAAATATGCCAAGAACGGCGCAACATTGAGCGATACGACGCCCGTTAGCGGGAACAACGGAACTGCATCCGTCGGGTCCTGGGGATTCGACAATGAAACCGGATACGGGCC
>CAVIUM010000094.1:0-6661 GCA_963645865.1 Lachnospiraceae bacterium | reverse complement strand
GACTGGTCGCTTCTGCAGAATTCCCGGAGATCCGTACCGGGGATATACGGTCTGTCCAGACTAATCAGGTTCCTGAAAAACCTCGAATTGTAGTACCACTTCTTCCCCCCGAAATAGAAGTGGATGACGCCCTCGCACTCCCCGGATATCAGGGCGGGTTCGAACGAGGGGTCCACGGAGATGCCCATGTTGAAGCGGCGTGCCTCCCTCCTATCCGAACCGAAATCCGTCTCGTGGTATTCCCAGACGATCAGTTCGTCATCCGTATCCCCGATCTCATAACGTTCCCCATCGAACGGCCGTTCCTCGTCAGATGATGCGATCCTCACCGTGGCGAACGTATCGGGCGGACAGTTCTTCCTGATGATGCAGCCGTCCGAGATCGTGTAATCCGCGGTGTAGCGTATCCTGAACAGCTCCCTGTTCCCGCAATGGAGACTAATCATAGGCCTCCTGTCACCGGAGTACTCCATGATCTTGTCGATCATGGCGATCTTACTGAAATCGAAGACGAGGTAATCGCCTTCGACATCCAATTCGAAGCTTCTATCGAATCCTTTGACATTGATCCTCGGGAATAGGGGTGTGGGAGCGTAGACGTACAGTTTGGTCCCCCGGGCTTCCCTGTAGTACATCTCATCCCCGAACATCCTCCAGGGTTTCTCGTCGATGCGATAGCGGTAGGACGGTATCTGGAACTCGAACGTGAATTCGCGTCCATCGATGACCATGGGTTCCGTGCAGACCGTCCCATCCATCGTATTGAACCCGTAGGTTCCGTCGAACCCTGTGACCGTGCAGGTCGACTCCTTCTGCGTCGTATATGTGGATTCCTCGAAAGTGCATCTGAATCCGGGTATCATCAGGAACCTGGCCTTGACGGTCCCTCCGAGCAGTATGGAATACACGCCGGCCTCGGGCTCCAATCCGGAGGAAAGATCCAGCTCTATATCCGAGTCCTTCATCCCGTCATCGCAGAGCGACTCCAGATGCTCGATGTGCGTGCGGTTCATCCCGCACATAACATCCAGCGACAGGTCGCGGTTCTCCCGGTTGATGAAGATGTGGAGCATCGGGAGCCTGTCGAACAGAAGGTAGGCGTTCCCATCCTGGTCGCGGCACTGGGCGTTCACAACCGGAGTCGCGATCCGTATGGACTCGTCCACGGTCTTCTCGACGGTGAAACGGCGTCCGCCTATCTGGATCGAATCAGTCGGACCCATCATGAATCCATACAGCTTCCCGTTATCGCCCACACTGCCGAGATCCCTGAGATCCCCCAGATTCTCCGCAAGCCCGGCTCTCGCCAGAACGAGATTGAATCCGAGGGAGACTTTCCTGTGAGATTTCCCGTTCTTGTTGAACAGGATGTACCCGTCGTTGGTGTTGGAGAAGATGCGATCATGGTTTATCCACGCGGTGAATCCATCGAGGGGATCCGGGAGATTAACAGATTCCTCATCATCCATGACGAGCGACCCGAACCTCTCGGTCGCATTCAGTCTGCGTTCGAACACGACATCGCCGGCCGAGGACACCACAGTCAGGAGCGAATCCGGGGTTTCGACGATCCTCGGAGGTATGATGAGGCTGAATCTCATCCTTCCCTTGTCGCATTCGATGTAGGGTGAACTTCCGACCCTGTCGCGTGTCTTACGGTGGTCGCGGTTCTCGGCCCAGCTCCTGAACTGCTCCTCGTAGACGCCCAGACGGACATCCTCCAGGGATTCGTAGCTGTTGCCGATCCTACGGATCATCTTCTTGACCACATCACAGAACAGGGTCTCGTCGCACAGGACATTGCAAGTCGATTTGATCAGATTGGTGCCTCTGAGTTCGGGATATGTCTGGGCGAATTCCGGGTCCGAGAAGACCTGGGCGATGACATACATAGCATCGCTCAGATCGTCCGGGACGGTGCCTCTGAGCGCGACGTTGTAGAAGCTGTACAGGAAATCGAAGAAAGCAGAGCTGTATTTGTTGGGGATGAACCCGTGAGCGAGGATATTGCCCACGTAGGGCATGCCGCCCAGATCGAACGCCACCAATCTGTAGCGTTTGAGCGTCCTCATGAAGTATTCGCCTATGTCCTTCTGTTTGTTCACATTCTGCTTGCATCCTATGCTGTTCCAGAACTCCGCCCAATACTTCCTGTCGTCGTAGAAGCGCATCCCGATGTCGACCAGATAATAGGCGAACTGGAGATCGCATCTTCTCCAACCAGCTTCGACATCCTCATACATCGCCTCGCCATTCGCGCGGATCAGAGCGATCTCATCATCCGTCAATTCGATCTGGGAGATGAGGGCCAATTCCCTCTCGCGGATCTGGGACTCCATCTTTCTCTGGAGACTGATGAGTGTCTGCTCCAGGGTATCACTCCTCCAGCTGCAGGGAGGTCAGATATCTCTGCGCCAAGCCCCTCACCAGATCGTCATGGTATCTCTGATTCCTGAAATTCCTGAGGCAGGAATAGCATGACGTGTCCCCAGTCGGGCCTCCGCAGGTGCAATCGCGGACCACGGCTATCGCGGAATCCACACCTCTGCGTAGCGCATCCTCGTCGGAGATCATCCTGACGTATCCGGAACCTCCCGGCGTGTTGTCGAAGATGATGAACGTGTAATCTCCCCCGACGTTATCCAGACAACCGCTCAGTTCGGAGCGTTCTATCGAGAATTCCCGGCAGAATCCTTCCAGCAGTGCGTAAAGGACGGACATCGCCGTGTTCTTGTCCCGACAGGGCCTGTTCATGAAACGAAGGATGAGGACGTCCGTTCTGAACAGGTGGCCGAGGTTGAGTGTGTGCCGGCCGACATTGCTGCCATAGCATTCCTTCCGATCGGCACCCTTGTGATTCCAATCCTTCTTCTTTTGGACATCTTCGATCTTGAATGCGTACCCGCACCTGTTGCAGATCAGGTACTTCTGCTCGTTGATCGCGACCAGTCTGCTGTTGGATCTCGAGATCATCTGGACATCTTCGCGACCCACGCGATGGATGGATTCCTCGTCATCATATGAATCGCAGAAGGACACCTCGCTGCTATGGGAGCGCTTGGGCTTCTCGGAAACAGACATCACCGAATCTTCGAACTTGAATCCCTTCTCCGGCTTTATGAAACGCTGGACTCCTTTCCCGAGGCGTTCCCCGCAGGAGCATACCGACAGCTGCTCGCTAAAGCGGTCGTCATCCTCTTCTTCGAGGTAGTTGTCAATCATCATCGTGAACTTGCCGCAACTGGTGCACTTCTTGTACACGTATTGGGTCCAGTTGCCTTGGCCGGTTGGTACCGTGCCACGGCCCCGATAGGACGTTATCGGCGTGACATACCTGCTCTGGAACGCTCTGCCGTCCGCTATCACTTCGGAACCGGGAGCATATTCGGATATCGCGATCAACAGGTCGCGGCTGAGGTCGACATCCGATTTCCCGCTAACCGGGAGCAACGGAACCACATCCACCGGGAATCCGTATTTCGGGATCACGTTGTATCTCGACAGGAAATCCAACGTATCGGTCTTCTCCATCGCTTCCAGCGTATTGAGGGCGGTGCTTGCACTTCTGAGAAGCTGCATCTTCGCTCTGGTATCGCTATTCGAAGCGTTGCTATTGAATTTATCCGCAGGGATGTTGAGGTCGTTGCTGTCCCTTCTGAATTCCTCGGTGGCCAGATTCAGACATCCGTTCTCCCCGTCACCGCCGAAGAGAGATGCAGTCCAACCGAAGTTCTCTATGTCGATCTCCTCGTCGTCCCGTATCTCTTCCGGGACGAAATACTCCAGATACTCCCTGAGATCATCGGGCCTTCCTTCGAGATATGCCCTGAATCCGTCGTATCCGTCGATGAACGCCCTCACCTTGGAGGGATACTCGCCCACTTTCTTCCAATAGAAGCTCAGAGCGGATGCGTAGATATGACGTTTAACTATGGCGATGTTCTCGGGTTTGATCATCGGGACCGCGATCTTGCCCTCTATCATCTTCTCCGGATGTTCGAAATACGTCGCATCGTGCGAAGCTTCCCTGCAGAACGTCACGGAGAACGACGAGGAGTCGATCCCCCTTCCGGAACGCCCGGCTCTCTGGACGTAGTTGGCAGGAGACGGAGGAACGTTCCTCATGAACACGGAATTCAGGGAACCTATGTCGACGCCCATCTCGAACGTCGTGGAGCAGCTCAGTGCGTCAATCTTCCCGTCCTTGAACAGATTCTGATAATTCCTGGATCTCTGATTGCTCAGTTGGGCCGTGTGCTCCACCATCTTGAAGCCCACCATCGGGGAATCCACGCATGTGCGGACGTAGTGGTTCTCCATATCCAGGCCGTCTGGGAGACCGCCATCGGATGATGGGATAGCGTTTACATCGACCCTCTCGAGAGTCTCCGAATTGCATTTGATGCACCTCCCACGGACGCTGAACGGGTAGCATCCCCTGCACCTCGAACATCTGAAGATGTGATCGGGTATCGATACCTTGAGACAACCGAGATCGAACAGCGCGGATGACATCTTAGCATTGAAGCTTAGAACCCCGTCGAAGAATTTCTTTGCGAACTCTTCGGCCTTATCCGGTCCGACGATAGCCTCCAGATACGCCTTGATGGCATCGTTGTAGAACTTCGCGGCATTGCCTTTCCCTTCCAACACGAATCCGCGCCGATGCTCGTACGGTTGGAAATCCGTGCTGTCGTAATCGACCGCCCGTCTATCACGGATGTATTTCACCAGGGTATCGAACAATTCGCGACTTTCGTCCGCATTCAGACCGAAGTCGGGCATATCGCGATACGTCTTCTCGCGACCGGTCTTGTCATATCCGTATTCGAACCTGAGGAATCCCAGATACTCCATCGATCTGAAGGAATTGTTCTGAGCGCATTCCCTGACCAACGCTTCCAGACATTCGGCATCGTCCAGCAACCCGTCGCCGGAGCGTTTCATCATCTTGAGGAAATCACCGAACGGGACGCCGGAGCGGAGCTTCTCCGCATTATCCAGCATCGTCTGGTAGATCACCCTCTTCATGAGAATCCCGCGATAGGATGATTGCATGTAAGGCGCGAAGAAAGCGGCCGATTGCCTGCTGTCCGAGAACGCCAGGAACCGGCGGTCCCTACTGTGGAGCAGCTCCTTGAACAATGCCGACGAGATCACGGCGGTGGAGGCGTCGTTACCGAGGTACAGCTGCCTGAGCAGACCTCTTCTCGAATCCTTCCTTCCGCATACCGGGCAGGTGCAGACCTTCTCCTTCTCCGATACCTTCACGACATTGCTCCGATACTCCTCTCCGCAACCGCATCCGACCTTGCCCTTTCTGACAATATAGCCGCATCTGCTGCAGAGGGAATAGAAATCGTCGCCGTGTCCCTCCTTGTACTCGTCATCGAGCTCCACGTCGTCCGCCAGAAGATAGGCTTCATACCCTGTGTAATCTGTCGATTGTCTCGATATCTGAATTAGATTATCGCCCTTCTTGTTGCCGAGGATGAAGATCGATCCGCAGTTGTAGCAGGTGGAGATCTGGAAGACTCTGAACTCCTTGTCGCCCTCGGAATAGGTCTTCTGCGGGCGGATGAGGAGCTTCTCGCTGCCATTGAGGGTGACGTATGCGCCGTCCAGACCTTTGACGAACAGATGGTATCTGGCATTGAACACGCGGTTGCCGTTCTTCTTGGTGGCCGAGATCACATCCATGATGTCTATGATATCCTGTTCTTCCAGGCCGATCTCCTCGGATAGAGCGGAAAGGGACATGACTCCCGAATCCAACGCATCCGCGATGTCGTGGATCAGAGGGTCGGCGTAACATATGTCGTAAAGGGTCGAGCGGGGGTCCGACGAGCCGTCCAGGCCGAGATAATCCCCGAGTCCCCCTACGGTGTCGGCGTCCGTGTTCCCGTCGCGGACGATCCTCGCGACGTCCGCATAGAATCCGGGCCTGGGGGATTTTATCTCCTCCGGACGGGCCAGGGGCACCGTCTTCGTGCGTATAACACCCGATTCATCGAACGGCGCGTCGCACAGCTTGGTCGCGAATTTCGCCACCGCCGCATTCTCCTCCTCCGAACCGAGCGTCGCACTGGTCAGGATGAATTGAAGATCCTTCTTCCCGAGGGAAGCCTTGAGACGTCTGAGTAGCAGCGAGACCTCCGAACCCTTGGCTCCCGTGTACGTGTGGACCTCGTCGAGAACCACGAACCTCCAGTGATTATCCCCGCCGTCTCCGAACAGAGGGTTGTTAGAAGGCTTGATCAGGAGGTGTTCGAGCATCGCGTAGTTGGTGATCAGGATATGCGGGGGATTCTTGCGGAAGGAAGCCCTGTCATAGATCTCGTTGGCCGGCCTTTCTATCAGTCCGCCGTCCTCCACATCGGCTTCGGATTTTGTGTCCCTGGTCTCCCCTGTGAAAGTGCCGAAGGTTATGTCCGGATAATCGGATAGGATATCCCGCATCCTCTCCAGCTGATCGTTGGCCAATGCATTGAGGGGGTAGAGGAGCATCACGCGTACGCCCGTGCCTAGCGTCCCGGCTGCTTTCTCCCTCATGAGAGAATCCAGGATCGGGATCAGGAAGCATTCGGTCTTCCCGGAGCCGGTACCTGTCGAGACGACTATGTTCCTGCCCGCGCGCACCTTCCTGATGGCCGACTCCTGA
>CAVIUM010000093.1:0-6666 GCA_963645865.1 Lachnospiraceae bacterium | reverse complement strand
CGTGCATGGACTCCTCGCCGAGGATGCTGGAGAGGCTGAATGCCTCCGGATGTCAAGCGGAGTGCATCCTGCAGGATTGGGGTTCGTACGTTCCGGACAGGAGGTTCGACTGCTGCATCGCGTCGCTCTGCCCCGGTTCGGATTCTCCCGAATCGATAGAGCGCATGGAGGCCTGCGCCCCGAACCGCGTGATTATCTCCTGGGTCGAGAACCACGGCGACGACATCACGGACATGGTCTGGAGGGCCCTCGGGAAGGAGCCCGAAAAGAGGCCCGGATCCGTGAGCGGATGGCTTGAGGAGAACGGTCGCGAGCCCATCGTGGAGCATTTCGAGACCAGGGTTGTGGCCGACATCAGGGTCAACGATATTGTCGAGATGCAGAGGCCGTACTTCCTCGCCCGCGGCGAGGGTGATGTCGGAGAGATCGTCGAAGATATGTTCGGATGCGGTACGGTGCACTTCGAGCACACGAACATCATCGAGATGGTCCGTTGGACCGAGAAGGGGTAAGGGCCGGGCCCGGAGGCCCGGTGTTTGGATCATTCTTTCTTCTTCTTGTTGGCCAGGTACCTCTGCCTCTCGGTGGTGGGGGCGGATTCCTTGGCCTTCTTCTTCTCGCCCTTCGCGCTCATCTCAGCTTTGCGCTCAGCCTCGAGCTGCTCGAAGGTCATCTCGGTCTTCTTCTTGGGCGAGTCGCGGATCTTGAGGTACGCGAACGCGGCGATGACGATGATCACGATGATGATGACCACGTACGTGACCCAATTGGACAGGAGGTTCTTGGTGACCTCGACGGTCACGGTGAACGAGGGGTTCTCGAGGTAGCCGTCCGCGGTGCAGGCGACGTTCAGGGTGTGGGTGCCGACGGACTTGAAGTCGCCCATCTTGACGGACACCTTGGTGTCCTCTCCCGCGGGGATGCTGACTCCCGTGAGCGAAGCGACCTGCTTCCCGTTCTCTGTGACGACGACATCCATCTCGAACGAGGTGGCGCCGGAGCCGGTGTTCCTGACGGTGAAGGTCAGGGTGCCGCCGCTCATGTTGTCGAACCTGTACGTGTCGTCCTTCTCGATGTGCGCCCCGTCCGAGTCCCCGAAGGGGACGACGGCCAGTGCGAGCACGACGACGGCGATCAGCGCTATGTATTTCGATCTCATGGAACCGACCTCATGTGACGATCTCGTCCACGCGCTCCTGTTCGATGGCCTCGCGGACCATCCTGGAGAGCCTCCTTCCGGACGACATGGGCTCCCTCCACAGGGTGTTGCCGTACGGATGTCCGACGGACATGTGCACGTTCGTTCCGCCTCCGATCCTGGGGGCGACGTCGTAGATGTGGAAGTTCAGGTCCTTGTCGATGCACGTCTGCAGGCAGAACGGCCCGATGATCCCGGGGTCGTAGAACTTCTTGGTGGCGGCGACGTACTTCTCGGCGAGCTCGAAAGCTTTGTCGAGAAGGGACTCCCTCATGGTGGCGGAGTTGTGGCCGCAGACGGTGTACTCGGGGATGATCCCGTCCTCCTCCAGCTCCACCTGCTGCTTCGCAGGGAGCCTGACGTAACCGTCCAGGGAGCTCTCGAACCTCCAGTCGATTCCCAGGAGTTCCACCTTCTCCCCCTTCTCCTCCAGCGGGTCGTAGAAGAAGTCCAGGTTGAACACGGGTCCGATGATGTACTTCTCCATCCTGGCGTGCTGCAGGAAGTCGGGTTCCAGGACGTTCTGGGCGATGAGCTCCTCGGACTTCTGCACGAACTGGTCGTAGTCCTTGGCGGTGAAGAAGCCCCTCTCGAGCTTCTTGACCTTGTGGTGCACCTTGATGATGGTGAGCCCGTCGATGTCCTCCGGCCTCTCGACCTTCTGGGGGAAGGGCATGCCGGCCTGCTCGAGCAGCCAGTAGTAGTCCCTCTCCTCTCCCCTCTCCTCGGAGCGGAGCAGGTTCCTGCTGCCGACCATCGGGACGGCGAAGTCGTCCTCGACCGCGCCGATCGGGCAGTAGGAGGTGAAGGACCTGTTGGGAACGAACAGGGCGTTCCTGGACATGATGTCATTCTGGACCTCGGGCTGGAGGATCTGGTTGAACTTGTCCAGCATTATGGTCTCGTCGACGACCCCGCGCCTGAGGTTGCCGTCGGCATCCCTCTGAGCGCGGAAGTACCTGGAGAACGCCGCGTCCCTGCCCTTCTGGCAGACGGCGACGGTCCTGAACCCCTCCGTCGCGGCACCCTCGCAGGTGTCCAGCGCGGAATGGGATGCCAGGACCCCGATCTTGGCTTCCTTGAGATTGTATTTCTCGAGGTTGCCGAGAACAACGTCTCTGCTGATCATGATAAGCCTCTGGTTCTCCATATCTGGTGATGGTATTTATGGACCATGACGGAGGGGGAGAGGGTCGTCTCATCCATCGTTTATCAGCTTCTCGAGGAACTCCTTGGCGTTGACGTTCTTGCCGTCCGTTTCGGATCTCAGGAATATCTCCTGGAGTTCGAGGTCGGAGGGGATGTCCCAGTAGTGCTCCGGATCGAGGATCCGGACGGGTTTCCCCTGTCTGCTCTCCTCCAGCAGTCCTTGGATGAATCCCACGGCATCGACGCTGCCGCCGTCCGTCTTGGCCCTCCTGCACCTTTCCTGGAGTTCCAGGTCGAAGAGGATGCTCTCGATCCTGTCGTAGAGGTCGATGTTCATCAGGACCCTGGAGATCCGGCCGTCCTCGGTGATGAAGACCGGTTGGTCTTCGGAGAGTTCGAGGATCCTGTCGATGTCCTTCAGGTCGTCCGTCGAGACAACGATATCCGGGGACGGGCCGCATTCTGACATCGCTCGGTCTCGTCGAACTCCATTCCGCAGATTTCGCTCATGTCCGTTATTGTGACAGTGATGGTCATAATGGAAGTAATGCGATGCAGGTATTTGATAGCTTTTATGCCGTCGGTTCGTTTAAACAGTCTATTTCGAAGGGCAGGGGGATGGCAGAATCCTCTTTTATCGGCGGTCTATATGGATAGAAAAGGGGCAGAAGAAGTCATAAACGTGGATACGGAGGATTGAGTCTAGGTCTCGTCTCTCGTATATATGGTCGGGGCTAGAGAGGAATAGCCAGACTATCAGAATATCAGTTTTTAGGGAAATGATTTGATGAACTAATATTGCTTGTATATCGTTATATACGAATTGTAGGTTAGCCTAATTGGATAGTTCATCCAACTGATTACGATGGATAAGAAGATACTCGCAATCGCAGCAGTGGCTATCATCATCGTGGCCGCATGCGTAGTGGTTGTTGCCACTGGAGGTAGCAACAGCAAAGATGACGGAGAGCAGGTGAAGATCACCGACAGACTCCTCGTCTACGGGAATGCCAATAGCGACGATTACCTCGATGAGAGGGATGTCACCTTCCTCGAGGAGCTTGTGAAGGATCCTTCAAAGTGGGACAAGTCCAAGAATCCCTATGCGGACACCGACAACGACGGAAAGATCACTCAGAACGATGTCGATGTTCTCAAGAAGTTCCTGAACAAGGAGAAGAGCACCATGTACTACACCAATGTGTGGGGCGGTGTTTCTTCCGTCCATTATCCCATTACTGGGAAGTTGGGGACCATGTACTGGGAGCAGGCATGCATGACCGTTGTCCTTGGAATCTGGGACAGGGTCGCCGCTTGTGGATACGGCTCTCTGACTGAGCAGACCAACCCCGGATGGGACAAACTCTACAGCTATGGCAAGGGATACAATGCCGATGTGGAGGTCATGATGGCTGGCCACGAGGAGGCCGGTGTCGACGCGATCATCGCTTACACCCAGTCCGACGGTACCGCCAAGGACCTCATCGCAGCAGTCGAGAAGGCCAAGATGGACATGGATGTCATCGCCGCACCCACGCAGGTCGGTCAGGTCGAAGCCATCCTCACGCTTGGTGTTCTCCTTGGAGCCGAGGAGCGCGCACAGGAGTACGCCGGATACTGCGACCAGGCGATGGACTATGTCAACGAGACCCTCAAGAATGTCAAGGACAAGCCCACGGTCATGCTGTGCATGATCAAGAATTCCGCCAACACCGGAGATATCCTTGTTCTCGGACCTGCATCGCAGAGCACGCCGAACGGATTGTACACCTACATGTCTCAGGCCCCTGTCGATCTCATCATACCCGAGAACTACGTCGACTTCTACACCAGCGTCACCGCCGAGTGGATTGCTCAGCAGAATCCCGACTACATCATCGCCCTTGGACCCGGAGTTGCGAACAGCAGCGACATGGATGATGCACAGTTGCAGACCGCGTGGGAGGACAGGTGCAAAGAGCTGTTCGGAGCAACGGACGCGTACAAGAACGGACACATCGTCGGATTGGCGAACGGTGTCATGAATTCCGCAGAGGGAGGTTTCGCTTATCCTGCTCTGCTCTCCCACATCTTCCCCCAGATAGACAAGGAGAAGGCCAATGAGTTCCTGAAGCTCTGGGAGGACAAGGGATTCATCTACTACAAGCTGGCGGACAAGCCCACCTACACTATCCGCGACATCAACTCGAAGGCTTGAAAACTAGGGGGCCCAGGCCCCCGCCTTTTTGAGTGATAAGATGGATGGATACAGAAACGACCCGATGATCGGCACCGCCGTCCGGGAGTCCCTCGACGCATGGCACGCCACCGCCGAGGACGCTTTCGACGAGGAGATTGAGGACTATGGGCGCTATGTGTGGAGGAAATGGGTATTCATCATCCTCTGCATCGTGGTGGCCTTCGTGGTGGGCGGATTCTCGCTGACCGTCGGACCCTACAACATAGGTTTCCTGCAGTCGTATCAGATCGTATGGGACCACATTACGGGCAACATCTCGAATGCGACGCTCGACTTCGTCATCATGGAGTACAGGATGCCGAGGATCCTCGTCGGATTGATCGCCGGTGCAGGCCTGGCGGTCGGAGGAGCGGTCATGCAGAGCGCCCTCAGGAACCCGTTGGCTGATTCATACACGACCGGAGTATCATCCGGAGCAGGATTCGGTGCGGCTCTGGCCATCGTGGTCGGCACCACCCTCTCCGTCGGGGAGTACGCCATCGTGGTTAACGCGTTCGTGTTCTCGATGGTACCGACTCTGGTCATCATTGCGGTGTCCAGGATGAAATCGGCTTCTCAGACCACGATGATCATGGCCGGAATTGCTATAATGTACATCTTCAACGCCATGACCACGGTCATCAAGCTCTGGGCAGATCCCGAGGATCTGGCCTCATTGTACCGTTGGCAGGTGGGTACATTGGCTTCCACAAGTTGGGAGCAGATCCCGTTGATGTTCGGGGTCGTTCTGGTCGGATGCATAGCTCTGCAGTTGACGTCGAGAGAGCTGAACGCGCTCTCCACTGGAGATGAGAGCGCCAAGGCGCTGGGTGTGGATGCGGACAAGCTCCGTATCCTGTGTTTGGTGATTGTCGCCATCATGACTGCATCGATCGTGAGTTTCACGGGATTGATCGGATTCGTCGGTCTCGTCGCGCCTCATATGGTGAGGTTGGTCATCGGACCCAACAACCGCTATCTGATCCCGGCATCGGCCTTGTTCGGAGCGGCGTTGTTGACCGTCGCCGATCTCGTCGGGAGAACAATACTGTCTCCCACAGTTCTGCAGGTCGGAGTCATTACCGCGTTCCTCGGAGGTCCGCTGTTCCTGTGGCTGATCATCCGCAAGAAAGGGGAGGCGCTGGAGTGATAGCATGGAGCTGAATGTAGATCATGTGGACTTCGGGTATGGCGGGGACTCCTTGACCATACGCGATATCACCTTCACTCTGGACAAGCCTGGGCTCACATGTATAATCGGGCCCAACGGGGTCGGGAAATCGACGCTCATCCGTTGCATGAACAAACTACTGAAGCCCGTGTCCGGTACGGTCACCATAGACGGCAGGGATGTCCAGACCATGTCCCTGAAGGAGCTGTCGGAGGTCATCGGCTATGTGCCGGCGATGTCCGGGAACTGTTTCTCCATGCCCGTGGTCGAGGACATCATGATGGGATGCAGGCAGAGGAGCAGATGGAGGACGGATAAAGAGGACCTCAAGGATGCGTACAGGATGATGAGGCTTCTCGACCTGGAGGAGCTGTCCATGCGCGGAAGCAATGAGCTCTCCGCGGGGCAACGTCAGCGTGTGTCACTCGCCAGAGGTATAGTCTCCAATCCGAAGATCCTGATTCTCGATGAACCCACATCCAACCTGGATGTTCAGCAGCAGGTCTACGTCACCGAGCTTCTGCGTGCTCTCGCTATGGATATGGGGATAATCGTGGTGATGATTAGTCACGACCTCAACATATCGGCGAAGTACGCCGACAGCGTGATCGTGATGTCCAAACCCGGTGTAATCTACAAGATCGGCACGCCGGAGGAGGTCATCACCAGGGAGACGATACGCAATGTCTACGGAGTTGATTGCAACATCATCGACGACAACGGACGTCCGCACGTCGTTCTCGGATTCACGATTCCCAAGGCGGAGTCGGCATAAACAGGTGGCCGGGGGAACCGGTCGCCTTTCATCTTCTTCAGAATGGATTGAAGTTCAGAGCAGTCGATAGCTGACGCTGACGGGAGGATAGTGGGAAGAGTGGTAGCCTCGCCCAGATTCGAACTGAGGTCGCAGGATCCAGAGTCCCGCATGAT
>CAVIUM010000092.1:0-6739 GCA_963645865.1 Lachnospiraceae bacterium | reverse complement strand
AGATCCTCCTGAAGTTGAAGAACGTCCCGCCGATGCGCATGACGTCCCCGTACCTCCCGAGCAGTCTGAACCTCGGCTCCTTCCTCCCGCACGGGCACGGGCCCTCGATCCATTCCCCGAGGTCCCCGATCTCGTACCTCTCGGTCCTGCCGTTCTCCCTCAGGTATCCGGTGAAGATCAGTCTCCCGGACTCCCCGGGACCGACCGGCTCGTCCCTGTCCGTCTTCAGGATCTCCAACTTCTGGATCTCGGAGTTCAGGTGGAACTCGTTCCTGCCGCACCACTTGCAGCAGTATCCCATGGTGCCGGTCTCGTTGGCCGCATACAATATGGATTGTATCTCCTCTATTCCGAACTCCTCACGGAGCCAGTCGACCTGACCCTTGGAGAACATCTCCCCTCCGTAGAGGACCTTCCGGATCCTCCCGTATCCCTTGAGGAGGTCGCGGTTCTCCTGGAAGACCTTGATGATGTAGCTGGGCGCACCCATGACCGCTGTCGCCCTGCCGATGACCATGAACTTCGCCACCGTCGACGTGTCGTCCATGCCGCTGATGTTCAGGTTCCGGACGTGCATGGCGTCGAATATGGAGATGAAGAAATTCATCCCGCCGTAGAGGTTCCCGGCCTTGAGCAGATCGGCGACGACATCCCCGTCGGGCTCCAATCCGAGGGCCATCATGCCCTTCACCCCGGGCTGGATTATGTATCTCCGGTAATCGCCGTCGCTATAGCTGCAGAACACCGGATCGCCGGTGGTCCCGCCGCTCTTCGTCAGGATGCGGGTGCCCTCGTCCGGTATAGGGGGATAATCCTTCTTCCCCTGGATGGGGCCCTTCCCGACGAACGGTTCGGGCTCCCTGAGCTCCCTCATGCTCACGATGCCGTTCATCGGCATGTCGATGCGCATGGACACGCGCCTCATGAATTTCGGAAGGGCGAACCCTCCGTCGTGGGGCTCCCCCGGATAGCTGGCGCTCATGGAATCCACCGGCGTTATCCTCTGCACGCCGGCGCGGTAGAGGGATGCGGATATCCCCTCGAGCTCGTCGAGGGTGCATGCCAGACCGCATGTCTGGAGGTATCTGCGCATGCCCCTCAGGCCTCCGACGAGACCGTCGTGCCCCAGGGGGGACAGCCAGACGGTCCTGAACAGGGGCGACGGCATGAACTTCGTCGAATAGCTCACGAGGATCCTGTACGTATGCTGCGGATCCTCGACGACGTCCCCGTCGTTGTAATAGAGGTCGCTGCGGTGCAGCTCGCGGACGGTCGTTATCTCGGCGGATTCGGCACGGTCGGGCGCGATGCGCGGCAGATTCTCCCTGGCCTCGTCCAGCGCCTGCGCCAGAAGCGAAGCCATCCTGTCTACCTCCTCCCTGCTGTCCGTATCCACCAGCACGCACTGCGGACTCGAGCACGACTGCTGCTCGTTCCTGCAGACGCTCTTCGCTATCCTGCGGGCCGTGTCGATGTCGATGCACGACGGTGTGACGTACGCGAAACTGATCTTGTGGCCCCATTCGACCACCGGCGTCCCGCGGGGCGCCTCGGCGCGGATGGCCGCTATGGCCTCCTCCCCGCCCCAGGCGCTGATGCAGTCGGCGCGGTCCATCATGAACTGCATGGTCTCCTTGTCGGACGACGGGACCCTCAGCATGTAGATGCGGTCGCCTATGCCGGGGAACCCGCACAGATAGAGCAGGACCTCGGTGGCGAAGTCCCCCAGGTTGCGGGCCACCTTGAGTATGTTGATGTTGCCGGTCAGCAGACCCTCTACCGCCGCCACGGGGGCCACGATGGGCGAATTCCCGGCGGTGATGTGCAGGAGCACCCCGACGGGGCTCCACCCCTCGTAGTGCTGCCTCTTCGGATCCACCCTCGAGATCTCGAAGGGATCCTCCGTCCCCAGCTCGGACATCAGCTTCCTGGTGAGCGATTCGCGGGACACCACGTCGGCGAGGGCGTTCAATATGGGGTCCGGATCGTTGGACCCGTCGCGTATCAGCGCATCCCTCATGCTCCCGGCGTCCCCGGACCTGATTTTCTCAGACAGGGACACGCAGGCGTCCATCACGTCGGATATCCTCAGGGGCTCCGCCAGGGTCTCCTCTATCTCCGCGTCGAGGTTCTCCAGGAGCCCGTCGAGGGAATCGACCTTCCTTCCTCTCCATATATGGGACATCTCAGCGCCTCCTGAGCAGTTCGGACGCCGCTATGGCGCAGCTCTTGTTCCTGCTGGTGCCGGCCCTGCCCAGTATCTCGAACCACGGGGCGGGGTTCCCGCATCCGCATGAGCCTGCTGGGTGCTTTATCGCCAGATCCCCGAGCAACAGGCTCGGGACCGGAACGCCGGTGTTGATCGGCGAGATCACGTTGACGAAACCGGGCTGCCCGTCCTCGACCGGTTCCAATGTCACCGGGTCGCGTATGACCACACGGCTGTAGATCGGCACGTGGAGATGGTGATTGTCGCAATCGGTGTACGCGACCCCGTGCTCCACGGCGCCGTAGGACTCGTGGCAGCAGGTGTGCGGGAGACCCAGCCTGTCCTCGACGTAGTCGCGGAACTCCTTCGGGGACAGCTGCTTGTCCACGAAGCCTTTCCATCCGCCTCCCATGATAACCAGGGAATTCTCGTTCAGCTTCAGCGGGGGCATGCCCATCTCCCTCATCCTCTCCAGCGTGAAATAGAGGAACGCGGGGAATCCGAGGATCCTCACCGGACGCCCGTCCGCCTCGAACCTCTTCAGCGCCTCGATGCTACCGAAAAGGTCGAACTCGTGCCCGCTCCCGTTGAATTTCAGACCGTACTCCATGTCGTGCTCCGGCGCGTAGCGGCGCATCATCTGCCTGGTGCGCAGCGTCCCGGTATTCACACCGGGTGCCGGCTCGTATGAGTACATCATATAATCGTTCGGAATGTCGGTGATGCGTCCGTACCAGCCATTCTGCAGATCCGCGGATTTGTCCGAAGCGTTCAGGGTCCACTCGTCGAAGAACATCTGCGTCTTCTGCCCGGTGGTCCCGGAGGATGTGAGCGTCATCACATATTCCTCGTCGGAACGGGATTTGATGACGTGCGTCTTGTAGAAATTGGCATGGAGGAACGGTATGCGCAGGACATCGTCCATAGTGCGGATGGCATCCGGATCGAAGGAGTTCCTGGACAGCCAGTCCGCATAATACGCGCAGCGGGAGGCGTGCCATTTGACTACCTGCCTCATCGCATCGACGAAGACACCCTCGGTGCCGTCCAGGTCGTAGGGGTCCTCGGAAGCCCACAGCTCCCTTACCGACGAGAGCTCCGGAGGCAGCATCGGATCCTCGGAGCCGAGCCTGCGGATGTGGTAATCGGGATCAGGCATGGGGGTCGCCTCCCTTCACGAGATCCAGCAGGCCGGTGTACGGGTCGATGGTCTGGATCTTGCTGTAGTCGACCTTCGAGAGCATGATGTTCTCCATCATCAGGTAATCTGTATCGGAGCATGCGGTGTACAGGCCGGTGCAATAGTATCCCAATCCGACCGCCGTGTCGTATGCGAGGACCGACCCCTCCTCCGAGGTGGAGATGTACAGCATCACGACCTTGCAGTTCTGCGCACGGAGGTAATTGTCGGAATTCTTCAGGCGTACAGCGATGTCGGAACCGGTGCGGTCCACGACGATCCTGCCGGATTCGCCCCTGGTATCCGCCTCGACGGTGATGATCGATTCCCCGTCGACCCGGGCATGGCCGTCCACGACGTTCAGACCCCTGTCGGCCCCGGCCTCGGTTATGACGTACGAGGCTATCTGCTCCGCCGAAGGTCTGACGAACACTTCCCTGTGTGCATCGGAGAACGGCAGCACGGCCAGACCCAGACTCCCTCTGACGCCCTGATCGAAGGATGTGGACAGGTCGTCGTTGATTATGTTGAAAAGGAATCCGCTGGGATGCATGCCCTGCCTGGACGCGATCTTCTGGGTGAACACGTGGTAGATGACCGGCATGGCGTTTATCGAGACGAGACCGAGGGTGCGCGCGTGTTCGAGTATCCTCTCGGTCAGGCGGTTCATGATCTTGCAGTTGCGGTACTTCTTCCTGACCACCGCCATGCAGAGCTCCATGGTCCCGCGGAAGGCGGACGACCCCACCAGGGCCACATGTCCCGCGACCTCTCCGCTCGGGACGGTGGCGACCATGGATATGCACTCGCCCCTCTGGACGGATTTGTAGAACTCCTCCGGATAGTACACCATCTCGTGCAGATAGGTGTATCCGAACTCGTCGTACATGCACTGGGCCACCTCGATGGCCTCCTCGCGCCTGAGGATGTGGAAATCCAGAGGGAGGTCTCCCGGAACGGGGCACGCATCAGCCTGCAGGAGGGTCTCATCGCCCCTCGTGTATTCCGGCAGCGAAGCGAGATGCTTCATGAGCACCTGCTTCCTGCCGCCGGATCCGATGCTGCTCAGCGACACCCCGTCGGCGAACCCCTTGAGGAGACGGACCGACAGACCCGCGTCGAAATTGTTCTCCAGCATCTCGTAGTCGTAGGGGATGCCCTTGTCGACTATGGTGACGGTAAGGTCCAGCCCTTCGATGCCGACGGAGACGTCGAACATCTCGTCCGGCTTCCCGGGGAACCCGTATTCGATGACCTGGGCCATCGCCTCCTCCACGGGGATGAGGAACCTCTCGATCTCATCGGACGATATGCCGTGGATCCCCGCGTAGTACCTGATGATCCCCTGGACGAGGGATACCGAATCAGGCTCGGCCCTGACACTGACGCGGACCAGCTCCAATCCTCAATCCCCCAGAATGGCGGTTATACCGGAGATCTCGAACACCTCGCGCACGAGCCCCGATGTATTGTTGACCTTGATGTTCTCCGGGCCGACGATGGAGCGAAGGGCCATGAGAGACCTTATCCCGGCGCTAGACAGGAACTCCAGTTTCCCGAAATCGACGATGAGCTTGCAGGGCCCTTTGATGTTCTCCTGAACGAACTTGTTGAACTCAGGAGCGGTGGTGGTATTGAGTTTCCCCTCTACCTTCAAGATGACGGTGTCCCCGTCCTTCTCGATACGGACATCCATGCATAGGAATCCTCGAAGAATGATAAAATGCTATCCAGGCGACATTCAATGGCATGGAAATGACATCGGAATCGACCGAAATCCGACAGGATCAGGAACTGCCGGTGTAACGGAAGGACAGCAGGGTCAGGTCGTCCGACTGATCGGCGGAGGACGAGTAATGGCGGATGGCCTCGCGGACATCTCCGGAGAGGTCGGGGCCGGGTGAGACGGCGAACGCCTCCGAAAGGCGCTCTGTACCGAACATCTGCCCGGCGAGGTTCTCCGCATCGGTGGCGCCGTCGGTGAACATCAGGACGGCATCCCCTTCGGACATCTGAACGACGGTGTCTTTGTAATCCCCCTCGAACAATCCGAGGAGCGGACCGCGGGACATCTGTATCTCGGTCACGGCCGCTTCATGCCTCAGCAGGGGCGAAGGATGACCTGCGCAGGAGATCCTCAGCTCTCCCGATGGGGATAACGTGCCGAGGACCATGGAGACGAACATGAAGGATTCGTTCCCTGACATGAGCCTCCTGTTGATCCAATCCAGGCACTCGGATGGACCGTACCCGAATCCGAGGGCATCCTCCAGCAGGACCTTCGACTTCATCATGAACAGCGCGGCGGGTATCCCCTTGTCCGAGACATCGGCGACTACGAACATCAGATCCCCGTTCTCCATCGTCCGGATATCGTAGAAATCACCGCCGACCTCCTTGGCAGGGGTGATATGGGCCGATGCTTCTGCGAAAGGAACGACCGGCAACTTGTCCGTATCGGGGAGACAGGAGTTCTGTACGACGGTGGCGGCATCCAATTCCCTGCGATAACGGTCCACGCTGATGGATCCGTCGAGACTGCCCATCAGGAGAATGAGGCAGAGTACGCAGAGAAGGAGGATGAGATAGGTATAATGGGAATCGAGCTCGTCGACACCTTCGGTCTGGAGCATATAGAAGAACTCCCCGAAGAACACGCAGAACAATATGATGGGAACGGGGAGGTATTTGACCATCCTGCCGCCGGTACGACTGATCATATTGCGGATGCGCGGAGGCAGGAAGAAGATCAGCGGGGCGTAGACTATCAGTGTGGCCACGATATGTATGGCCGTACGGGTCTTGAAGACGAGATCCGGCATATCGAACCCGTAATAGTGGATGTACACCGCGTCGATGGCGACGGCAGATGCCACGCAGATCAGAGCGTAGATGAAGGCCACCATCAGCTTCGAGGACCAGGACCCTTTGTAAGCCAGGATGGTGACGGCGATCCATGTCACGATGTAAGTGGTGATGCAGACCATCGTGGATGTTTCGACCGAGTCTGGTTGGATGGGACCCAGCATTATAACGGGCGTCAGGTCGAAGAGATCGTTCACGACCATGTAGCCGACGTAATTGGCGATGAGAAGTGCGATGAGCCAGATCGCAAAATGAACCGGCAGGGAGAAGCGACGCTCGAGGGACCGATGCGTCATGACCGCAGTGGCCATGAAGGGGAATATCAGGGAGACCAGTATGGAATAGTAGAGCCAGACATACACCCTATCGCCTCGGATAACCAATGCGGAATCGATAAAAAACACTTACGCAGAGAAAAATGGAAGAAGATTTCGGAGGATGAGATTTCATACGGAACCTGTTTGACTGCTAGATCACACCCCAGC
>CAVIUM010000091.1:0-6741 GCA_963645865.1 Lachnospiraceae bacterium | reverse complement strand
CTGGGGCGATCAATCATGTCAACATGGTCAACATCGGGTCAGACCATCAAGATTTGATAATATTGCTGATGCTGGACCGTCATCCGGACTTGTCGAGCGCACAGGACCTCTGGACGATGGTGGAAGAATATGCGGAATACGGCATACAGGTTCTGTTCGAATCTCTGAAACGCTCGGACTGGGTGCTGGACATCGATGATGTTTTTTCATGCATAGAGGTTTGATCACATGGCTGCGGCCGCATTGCTCGCGGGAGTTACAATCAAAAGCCAGATCAGCATTATAGAGAAGAATTGGATGTTTGCGCCTAAGGCTGTATACGGATACATGTTCGAAGATTTGAACTTACACGAGATTGAAGTCAAATATCTCGGTGTGGACGCTAAAGGTTTTTACGCGAGGGCCGTTCTCAACGGCATCGGCCTGGACACATCCAGGGGGTCTAATAAGGGAAGATGCAAGTCGCTAGATTTAGACGAGGTCGTATCCATTATGAATTCGGACTCGAATCCTATGGTCAACAATATTGGCCGCTTGCTACAATCTCTATGTTCCTGATTACTTGGGTCGTGAATATTGGCTGTGTGTGGATTATTCTATTTGCATCATAACCTATCGTTTCTGAACATCCCACCGTCAAAGGTATTAACCATATCCCGTTTCGAACGTACATGAACAGGACGATCACAGTCAGGGGCCGCGGCACGGCATCCTCCGCCCCCGACGCGATAAGGGTCTCCGGCGAGTTCTCCGCCGTCTTCCCTTCCT
Organism: Lachnospiraceae bacterium; assembly: GCA_963645865.1. Taxonomy (GTDB): domain Archaea; phylum Thermoplasmatota; class Thermoplasmata; order Methanomassiliicoccales; family Methanomethylophilaceae; genus Methanoprimaticola. The sequence continues at coordinate 5,973 of CAVIUM010000091.1, read as the reverse complement.
ACGAGGAAGCCGTCAAGGCATCCGCCACAGCCCTCAGGGACCTGAGGAAGTCGCTGGGCGACGCGGGCTTCGACATGGACGACCTCCGCACCACCCGTCTCTCCGTCAGGCCGGAGCACAGGTCCGTCGACGACAGGATCGTCCTCAGCGGATACCGCTTCAACCACGGCATGACCGTGACCGAGGACTCCGATCCCGAGACGGTCAGCAAGCTCCTGGCCGCCATCTACGGATGCGAGGGAGCTCCCCGCTTCAGCCTGGAGTACATCCTCCGCGACGATTCCAAGCTCAGATCCGAAGCCCGCGCCGCCGCCGTGTGCGACGCAAGGGCCAAGGCCAAGGAGCTGGCCTGCGCCGCCAAGGTCAAGCTGGGGGACATCATGGACATCAGGTACGACGCCGACTCGTACGAGGGCGGGATGAGGCTCATGGGCTGCAACGCCGCCTGCGGCTTCGACGCCGTCCCCGAGGACATCGTCGTCGAGGACAGCGTCCAGGTGACCTGGTCCATAATCTGACACGGGCATCTCGAACAAGCAGGGAGGATGGGAAGAGAACATGTACTGCATCAAATGCGGGTCACTGATGGAGCCCGGCGCCAACTTCTGCACCGTGTGCGGCGCAAGGGCCATGGAATGCGAGCCCGGGAGCAACGGCTTCCTGGACGAGTACGCCTCCGACGGCCCCATCGACGACGACTACGAGCGCCGCGAGCGCGCGAGCATCCCGAGAGGGGACAGGGGCGGCAGGAGCGGCGGCATCGGCCGCTACGCCATCGCCGCGCTTGTCGTCGTGGTCGTCATCGTCGCCGCCATCGGGGCCTTCTCCGATCCGTACCCCGACACCAGCACCGAGGACGAGCGCAGCTGCACCGTCGGCGACTTCACCTTCTACGGAGGGATGGTCTCCGACGACATCACCGCCTCCGACGTCCTGTCCGGGACCATGGTCTACACCGGGGACTCCGACGACGTCTACTGGATGTACAAGGTCCTCTCCGCCACCTACCTGGTGAAGACCGCCTACGGCTACTACGACGAGCGCAGCTACGAGACCGTCTCCGGATCAGCATTGTCGTTCGCCGAGCCCGGGAACTACCGCGTGCAGCTGTACGTGGACGGGTCCCTCCGCTCCGAGGGCAGGGCCGTCCTGGACGGAACGGTCACAGACGCGTACTCGTGGTACCAGACCGTGGACGGGAAGTACTACGGCTACTCGGTCACGTTCACCTACGACTTCTCCGATTACTACAAGTACGTCTCCATGGACAACGTCGTCCGCAAGCAGTCCTTCCGCCTGGACGACAGCCGCTTCGCCGTCGTCGACGATGCCATCCTGAAGCTGGAGGACGCCCTCTCCGCGGAGTACCTGAATGTCAGGGGATCCTCGGCATCCCTCACCGGCCACGAGTACGCCGATTACCTGCTGTCCTTCGTGCAGTGCGCGATCAAGTACCCGGACATGGTGGAGAAGAAGGGCTCCCATTGGTACTACGACTCCGTCGACGGCGTGGGGGATTGCTTCATCAACGGCCAGGAGGAGTACTGGTCCTACCCGATGGAGACCCTGTACCTCGGATACGGGGACTGCGAGGACACCTCGTTCCTGGCATGCGCCCTGTTCTCCGCCGCGGGATACAAGTCCGCCACCGTCACCCTCACGAGCCACATGATGGCCGCGGTCAACGTGGACTCGATCGCATCGGACACGTTCCGCGGCGCATACGCCAGCGGCTACTGCACCCTGAAGGCCACCGGAGAGAGGATGTACTACTGCGAGACCACCTACGAGTCCGCCGTCCCGGTCGGATACTACAGCAAGAGCGTCCAATCGGAGCTGTCGAAGATCACGGAGCTGTCCGTGGTCCAGCCCTATGCGAGGACAACGGAATGAGCAAGGCCGTCTACGCGGTCATCGTCGCCGCGATCGTTGTCGTCTGCGGGGCCTTCGCATGGTTGCACTTCCCCAATGGAAACGGTGGGGTCGATGTAGATCCGTCCGACCCGGCCATGTCCTACACGGAGCTTCCCGAAGGGATCTCCGCCGATGCCGATGCATGCACGTTCAGCGCGTCATCCGATGTCGTCTGGAAGGTCTGCGACAGGTTCCACACCTACTACGACACCAACGCCTACGGCAGCTTCACCACCAAGTACGAAGGCACTGAGTCCACGGGGAAGGAGCTCCGTCTGAATCCGGGCATGTACACCGTGTCCGTCAACGGCGGCGAGTTCACCGTGACGGTCTTCGGGGACATCCAGATGAGCAAGTCGTGGAAGTACGACATGGACGGCACCGTGACGGAAGCTTCCGTCTCGTACACCGTATCGGTCAAGGAGCTGGCGGCGGAGTGGGACTTCGCCGACGAGTTCAACACCCGCGGCTCCCCCGTGGGGGCTTCCTCCGGCGAGCTCGTCTACAGCTTCGCGGACCTCCCCCAGCTTGTCCGCGTCGGGGATTCCGTGAAGTCAGCGGCCGAGAGCATCCGCGCGGAGTACCTCCGCCTCGGAGGGGACGCCGACGACGGCCAGTCGTTCCTGGATTTCATCGCAGGCTTCGTGCAGAAAGCGGTCAGGTACCCTTCGACCGTCTCCGGCCAGCAGTACGACTACGGGATCTACGGCAAGGACGAGTACTGGGCCGTCCCGGCCCAGACGCTGTGCCTGCTGTACGGCGACTGCGAGGACGATGCCGCCCTGTTCTGCGCCCTGGCGTCCTGCTTCGGATACGAGACCGCCATGGCCGGGAAGGCCGGGCACGTGTTCGCCGGAGTCGTGGTCGACGGGTTCGCGGAGGTCGACAGCTTTAGGCTGGGCAGCCTCGGCGTCGGCTACATGAAGCACGTCAGCAGCACCGATGTCTACGGCACATCCGGGAAGGTGTTCCAAGCGGTGGAGCTGATCAAAGGGCAGGCCCCAGTCGGGTACTGCATGAGCGTTAGCTTCGGGTCCAAGACGTTCTGGGGCGACACGGGGTTCTACCCTGTGTGATGGCAGCCCTCCCTCGGCACAGTCCTTTTAACATCCGCATCTCCATCCCAGCGCCGATGCTGGACGGCGCCGTTCCAGGCGCCGTCGCCGCAAGGAGATGTCGATCACATGTCATGCCCCAAGTGCGGATCCCCGATGGATCCCGGTTCGGACACCTGCCCCGTCTGCGGAGCAGGGCCCGATGAGCCCGTCACCGGCGCGCCGATGAGCCCGCCGAGGCCGGATGCGAGCAGCGAACGCGACTCAGGCGTCCGCAGGAGAGATATGAAGAAAGTAGCGGTCGTGGCCGTCATCGTGGTGATCGCCGCCGCGGTCGCTTTCTGGTCGCTCGGCGGAAACGGTTCCGACGATCCCCCGGACATCCGTACCGAGGGCAACGTCACGCTCTACGACGGGATGGCAGGCAGCTTCATCTCGGTCGTCGACCCGACCAACGGCCGCGTGTCCTACACAGGCACCGGCGACCTCGTCAGCTGGGAGTGCAAGGTCCTTTCCGCCACGTACCTGGTCAAGACCTCTTACGGATACTACGAGGAGCGCGGATACGACGTCACCACGGGCAAGCATCTGGACCTCAACGAGCCCGGCAACTACCAGGTCAACCTGTACGTCGACGGCGAGGAGAAGGCTGCGGGCAGGATCGTCCTGGACGGCACCGTGACGCAGTCCTTCACGTGGTCGCAGGATGTTGACGGGACGTCATACACGTACACGGCTGAATGCTCCTATCCCTTCCTGGACTACTACAGGTACGCTTCCGACACCAGCGCGGTCCGTGAGGAGATGGTCGGGCTGGAGGCCGGCCGCTTCGTCGTCGTGGACAGCGCCATCCTCGGCCTGGAGGACTCCCTTTCCAAGGAGTACCTGAACGTCCGCGGGTCCTCCATGTCCCTCACCGGCCATGAGTACGCCGACTACCTGCTGTCCTTCGTGCAGTGCGCCATCCCGTACCCGGACATGGTGTCCTGGAAGGACGGCCATTGGTGCTACGATTCCGAGAACGGGAACGGCGACATGTACATCAACGGCCAGGAGGACTACTGGTCCTATCCGATGGAGACCATCTACCTGAGGACCGGGGACTGCGAGGACACCTCGTTCCTGGCATGCGCCCTGTTCTCCGCCGCCGGCTACAAGTCGGGACTGGCGGTGCTGGAGTACCATGCGCTGGCTGCCGTCAACCTGGATTCGGCGGCGCCGAACCCCGATCCGAGCCACTACGGGTCCGACATATTCGTGCTCGATACCGGGGAGGAGATGTACTTCTGCGAGACCACTTTCCCCACAGCGGTCCCCGCAGGATACTACAGCAAGCTGGACCAAGCCGATCTCGAAGAGCTCACGTCCCTGTCCATGGTCCCCCCGTACAAGGCCGCCGCCGCTTGACGTGCCCTGGATTCAGTCCTCTCACAGGCCTTAGGCGCCATCCGTCAATGAGGCCTCGGGCCTGTGGAGGGACGGTAAACCCATTCTCCGGCCCTGTTCCATCGGGCCGGGGCCCCTCGCGTCAGCGTGCCATAGGACAGTCCAACGAACCGCCGAAGGCCCATGCAGCCGTCTTTCCCAGGGCATCGCAGGTTTAATAGCCCTAACAGGCTTTCAACGGCATGGACTGCAGGAGAACGGCCGCTGTCGTCGTCATACTGGCGATCATCCTCTTCGGATGCTTCCTTTACCTGCCTGAAGAAGATAAGGCCCCCTCCATCAGCGGAGAGGTGGCAGGCACAGACCCCGATTTCGGGGACCTCCTTGCCAGCTTCACCACGGACGACATGCTCGGGAAGGGCTTCCGCTACGGAGATTACCTCCGTATCGAGGTGGGGGGCTATGAGCTCAAGAGCGCGGTCCTCGTCGAGAGCGTCGTCTGCTCGCCGTGCTTCTCATACTTCGTGGCCAGCAACAACGGCGGCGCGAGGATCAGCATATTCAACGGGCTCATGATCTCCGCCGAGACCGGGGCCGAGCTCACGATCACCTATGAAGGGAGGTTCGAGGGATACCGGCACATGGCCGCCATCAAGACGCTGGTCACGGACGAGAGCAGGTACTCCAGTCTGGAGGACTACGCCAACTTCTACGAGATAACGGGAGGGGACATCGCGCCGGGGCGCATCTTCCGTTCATACTCCATGATTCAGGACTCCGACGTCCCGAGCAGGTCTTGGTATGTCGACAGGTTCGCAGAGGAGCGCGGCATAGGGTACATGATAATGCTATCCAGCTCGGAGTCCAAAGTGCAGGACGCGCCCGAATGGTTCAAGAGCGCCTATGGGCAGGAGCTGGTCGACAGCGGCCGCTACTCCGCGCTGCAGATACGTCCTGCGGACATCTTCTACAACCCGGACAAGGTCCGTACCGTGTTCGACGCCATGATCGACAACGACGGCCCGTACCTGATCTACTGCGACATCGGGAAAGACCGCACCGGCGCGATAGCCATCCTGCTCCAGGGCCTCTGCGGAGCATCCAACGATGAGATCAGGGACTCGTACATGAGAGCTTTCGAGAACCTGTACCTCATCGAGGAAGGCACCGAGGCCTACCGGGCCGTCCAGGAGCTGACATGCGATCGTCTGATGTACATGGTGGCGCACCCGGAGTTCGCAGACAAGCCGTATCTCGTGGACTGGGCCCAGGCGGACACCTCCGATATCGACATGGCATCCGCCGCCGTGGCCTTCCTGAAAGGGACCGTGGGGCTGACCGACGAGGAGCTGTCCCTGCTGCGCGAGAAGCTGACGACGCCTGCGGACGATGGGGCGGCGACCGTCTGAGGCCAGCCGTTCCTATTCAGGCCTCTTTTCGCCGGGGGCCTGATTTGTTTTCCCGGACCTCGCCGGACCTCCGTACGTGGAGGTTCCGGCGAGCCGGAGACGGTCTCCGAGGGCAGGATGCATGTAAATGAGCATCGAAGGCCGTCATTGTAGAGTGCTGGATATGCATCAATCATCCAACCATCCGAGTCATTATATACCTAAAGATA
>CAVIUM010000090.1:0-6782 GCA_963645865.1 Lachnospiraceae bacterium | reverse complement strand
TTCGTAGGAATTCTACGATATCCGTATGACTTCGGATGCTGGTCCGCTATTATGACATCAATATAGGGGGCGGATAGGCCCTGCCTCCTTGTTGGGATCGTCTTCGTGATCCGTTCGCGAGCTTCTCCATGATGATGGTCGGAGTCTTCTTGTTGAAGGCGATGCCGTACAGGATCGTCTCCCCCTCGAGACTGCTGTAGTACCTCTTCTCATGGATCTGTTGCAGGGCGCTATGCGCCAGATCGTCCATCGTCACGTCCTTGTTCTTCTTGTTGCGGCGCTTCAGCTCCACGACGACGTTGTCTCCCGAACCGGAGAGGCGCTTCATGCGGATGTCGAAGAACCCGTCCCCCGACTCGTAATCGGCCTTCACCTCGTATCTGCCGCCTGCGACGGCCATCAGGCCGGCGATGAACGCCTCGTACTGGAACTCGTGCGTCAGTATCCTGATGCTCGGGATCTCCATGAGCGCTTCGAGATGCTTCTTCAATTCGTCGACGTCCCCGGACGTCATGGCGTCGATGAAGCCGCGCAGGTCCTCGCAGGTGCTACGCCCGAACCTGTTCAGGATTGTCTCGATGAAGATGCCGGACACCTCCTTGTTCGGGATCGTCAGCACATAGCCGTCGTCCGACCTGACGGCCTTCAGATAACCGGCCGCCACCATGACCGAATAGATGACGTCCCCCGAGGACCTCAGATCGCAATAGGCAACGCTCCTCTGTACGGGCGATTCTATCGACCCGCCTCCGCACAGGATCCTGAGGTCCCTCCAAGTCTTCTGGTCGGCACCGGAGATGAGGTCTCCGACGATCGAGTTGCCGCTGGTCCCCGCCCAGTATCCTTCCGACCTGCAGTCCTGTTTGACGTAGTTGATGATGCTCCAGGGGTTGTATACATCCTCGTCGCCGAAGCGGTATCCGTCGTACCATTCCCTGGCCTCGTCGATCCTGTCCTCACGGCCGTTCTCGCGGAGCAGCCACTCCACTTCATCCTGCGTGAAACCGAACATCTCGTCGTACTGGGCAGAGAACACGTCGTCGATTTCGGTGTTGTTGAGGCCGGAGAAGATGCTCTCCTGGGAGATCTTCATCACACCTGTGAGCACGGCGAATCTGAGGTGACTGTTCCCTTTCAACGTGGACTTGAACACCCTGCGCAGGAATTTCACGACCTTATCGTGCAGTCTCCTGTCGTGGTAGGCGTTGTTCATCGGGTTGTCGTACTCGTCGATGAGGACGATAGGTTTCTTGCCGTAGTGGGTCTCGAGCATCTCGCAGAGGTACCTGATGGCCTGCTTAAGGGTCCCGCGCTTCGTGGTGCCTTCGATGACCGCCCCATAGATCTCTTCGAGCGTCTCATCGAGCTTCTCCGACCCCTTCAACTCGGGGAATCTCCTGTACGCGTCCCTCATCATCATCTGGAACGACTCGATGAAGTCGTCGAAACCGTCTTCCGCATCGAGATCGGCGAAGTCCAGCTTGATGACCGGGTTGGAGTTCTTCTCCGGATCGTCGGGACGGGCCTCGGAGATCATCAGTCCCTCGAAGTAATCGGGTCCGTCGGCGTACTTGATATTGAAGTACGCGTCGGTCATGCTGAGGTTCAGGGATTTCCCGAATCTGCGGGGGCGGGTGATCAGGATGACCTTCGCCTTGGACCTCAGGATCCTGTCGACGAACATCGACTTGTCGATGAAGAAGAGGTCTCTCCTCCTCAACTCCCTGAAGTCGTCTTCGCCGATCGGCATTCCTTCCAAGGTTGCTCCTCCCGATTCCTTATCCGCAATCTCGGATTTGAACTTGTCCTTCTTCCTCCGGCCCGGGCCGGAACCCTTCATGTCGCGTCTTTCGGACATGAACGGACCGATTTCGCGTTCCAGCCTTAAAGGAGGCAGTGTGCAGTCAGTATTACAGGATGCTCTTCATTAGTTAGAGCACCTCGGAGAATGCGACCCGGCCCCGGGGGATCCCGGGGCCGGTAAGGGTCCTTACGGACCGGTTTCAGTACAGCTGCTCGGAGCAGTACGGGCAGAACTTGGGGGTCTTCGGGAGACCGCTGATGTTCTGTCCGCAGTAGGGGCAGTTGTTGAACGACGGCGCCGCGCCGCCGGCAGGCTGGGGTTGTGGCTGCGGTTGAGCCTGGGCCTGGGGCGAGGGCTTCCCGCAGTTGTTGCAGAACTTGTACGGGTAGTCGTTGGGGGACCCGCAGTACGGGCACAGGACCTTCGGCGCCTGCTGTTGGGCCTGCGCCGCCTGCTGCTGCGCCTGGACCCCGTAGAGGGGCTGCTGCTGAAGCTGCTGGTACATCTGCGGGAACAGGAGCATGCCGGTGCCCATCGCCGCTCCCCCCTGGGAGTTGCCGATGGCGTCGGCCATCCTGTCCATGACCTCGTACCTCTTGAACGCCTCTCCGTTGGCGCTGCTGAACTGGAGGTACTCGAAGATCTTCTTCTGGTCCTCATCTGTGGTGCGCACCTCCGCGATCTTGAGCGAGAGGAGCTCGATCCCCCTCTGCTGGAAGTACTGCTCCACCAGCACCTTCGTGGTGGTGGAGGCCTGCTCCAGGTTGCCGTAGACGTCCATGTAGTACTGCTTCGTCAGCTGCTGGGTGACCTGCTCGTTGATGAAGGCCTTCATGAACGCGTTGACGTCGCCGGTGGTGTAGGATTTCAGTCCTCCGAGCACCTGCGTGAAGAACACGGGCACATCGTTCACGCGGAACTGGTAGTCCCCGTTGGACATCAGGGTGATCGGCACGTCGTATCCCTGCGCCGCTTTGATCATGGCGCGGATGCCCCACTTCCCGTTGAACATCTTCAGCGAGATGAAGATTATCTGCACCTTGAACGGCGTCTCCTTGTACCCCAGGGCGAGGTTGTACAGCTTGGTCAGCCAGGGGATGTTGTTCGATGTGATCATGTGCCTCCCCGGCTGGAGGACGCCGGTGAGCTGACCGTCCCTCACGAATACGGCCACGGCGTGCTCCGGGACGGTGACGGACGTCAGGGTCCTCAGGTCGTCGTGCTCGTACGCGTAGATTATGTCGTCGGGGCCCTGGCTCTCCCAGAACACCACATTGCTCTTTCCCATGGTATCACTCCTCCGAGCCGGCGAATCCCTTCATGACCGACTCCCTCTGATTGTATGCTTCGATCATCGAATCCACGCCCCTCTCGAGGTTGCGTATCTCCGCCTTCGTGTCCGCGCCGAGGTCGGCGCTCTTCAGCAGGTCCGAGCAGGCCTCCCTCATCAGCTCGATGTCGTCGATCAGCTGGGCGTCCCATCTGACCAGCGCATCGAGGTCGGCCTCGGTGATCTTCACTGCCGTGTGGAAGGACGAGTATCCGTTGACCGCCTTCCTGACCATGACGTCGTACCTGTCGACCTTGGTCCTGAGGCGCTCGACGTCCATCATCAGCTCCGGCTGGGAAACGAGTTCCCTCTGCACGGAGCCCAGGTCCGCCTTGGCGCCCTGGATGGCCTTGGCGACCTCGTTCCGGACCGCCCTGTCCTCCTCCCTGCGGAGGTTCTTCTCCCTGTATCCCCTGTATCCGGGGATGTAGAGGTTGATCCTCTCCGTCAGGGAGAGGTCCTTCTTCATCTTGTTCCCGATCGTCTCATCGATGGTCATCTTCACACGTTCCTGTTCTTGACAGCCATCGTTATTCCGACGACGGCGACGATTATGATGAGCACCGCGGCGGTCAGCGCCACGCTGCCGCTGAAGCTCCAGGCGAAGCAGGTGACCCCCACTCCGGCGAGCACGATGCCCCCGGCCATGGCGGCATCCGAATCCGAGGGTCCGAAGCTGTCCTCCCTGCCGCTGCGGAGTCCGCTGGTCGCGGCCATGTAGGCTCCGAACACCAGCAGGATCGCCCCGAAGGCGTTCAGCAGGTCCCCGGTGGCCCAGTACAGGATCAGTCCCAATGCTATGGATATCAGGAGCGCCCCGAGCGCGATGGCGCTCCAGGTCCTGGGGTTCAGTCCTTTTCCTTCTGTCATTTCCATCCCTTCAGAGTTTGATCAGTTGATTCCGGTCGATCGAGCGCACGCAGGCGGGCTCCAGCCCCCTGAACGCATCCGGGAGGGACATCCCTCCGGCCATGCTGCAGGGCACGTAGATCAGCCTCTTGACGCTGGGTCTGCTCAGTTTCAGTTTCGAGTGGGATTGGGAGCACTGGGTCAGGTACATCCCGACCAGCTTCTCCGCCTCCGTCTTGGTGCACAGGGGCAGGATTATGGTCCTGGATCCCGGCGCGTTGTCCGCAGCGGAGTTCGCGAGCTTCCCGATCCCCGCGCCTCCGCTGATGCTGCTCTCCTCTCCCTTGAGCTTATTCATTATGGAACTTTCGGGAGCTGCTCCGAAGATGTCGGTCAATCCGCTCCTCGGATTCGACAGAGCTTCCGCGCTGATCGTGAACGTGGCGGGGACCATGAGGTCCTCGGACACGACCACGGATTTCTTGGAGAACAGGGTGCCCGTGGTGAAGCTGTACTGCAGGTCCACGTCCCAGAACGGGTACAGGGTGTCCCCTCCGCCGGTGCAGATCGGGAGGGTCCCTCCGTTCTTCGCCGCGACGGCGTCCTTGACGTAGCCGAACAGCTCGTAGTCCCTCTCGTCCTTGCTGAGGAGGGCGTTCCACTGCGGATTGTTCGGGTATTTTATCGCGGATATCCCGGTGATGGTGTTCAGGACCTTCAGCGGGTCCTTCGACATGCCGGTGTTTACCATGTCTGCGACGTTCTTCAGGGTCCTGCTCTGCTCGATCTCGAGGTCCACGGCCCTGAGGGTCATGGCGAGCCTGGGGTTCTTCAGGAGCTCCTTCTTGGCCTCCTCCAGCTCGGATATCGCTTCCTCCGCTTTCGCGGAGCATCCGAGGGCGTCGCCATTCAGCACCATGTCCGATGCCGAGCAGACGTCCGACAGCGCCTGGAGCCTGGAGGACAGGGATTCGTACCCCTTGCACTTCTTCACCGCCTCCGCCGACTCCCTGAAGTTGTTCGCCATGAGGGCGAACCTCCCGGGTGTGGTGTCGGAGAGCAGCTTGGAGTTGTTGATTATGAGCGCGTACGCGTTGGCGAGTCCTTCTCCGGTCTGGATGGACGAACGGCTCTCGTCGTCCACCGCCAGGGGGGACACGCTCTTCAGCTTGGCATCGAACTCGAACGCCTGCGTGGATGTATGGGAGGCTTTCACCGGCTCCCCTTTGCTGAACGGGAGCACGATCAGGGGGTACGACAGCACGTTGTTCAGCGCGAAGCGGTACTCGTTGATCTCCACATCCACGCTGGGCTTCACGTTGTTGATGTAGATGCTGTGCCTCGCGATGGGGTCGACGTTCTCCGTCTGGCTCAGGCTGAACCCGCCGGGGATGGTCCTGGCGATCCAGCTCTGGATCTGCCCCATCATCTGCTCCATGTACTTCTTCGCGTCCAGGCGCTGCTGGGTGGTCCCGCAGCTCGGGCACGTCACGTAAGGGCTGTCGGATTCGATGTCCTTGCGGTCCAACGGTGCGCCGCAGTACTTGCAGCGCAGCTCTGCCATCTCGTCCATATTATCTGCTGCTCATCCTTGCGAAGGCTATCTGACTCTGGAGCGCGGCGATCTCCGCCTGGAGCCTCGCCTCCATGGCCTGCATCTGCATGACCGCCTGGTCGTAGTACTGCCTGGAGATCTCGTCCGAGCGGTTCGAGATCCCGGTGTAGCAGGCGCGGCAGATGTAGATGTGCTTGGAATCCTCCCTGGACTTGGCCGCCGCGGACGCTTTGTCCTCCAGCGAGGGGGACACGTCGGCGGGCGCGGAGAAGAAGTGGATGCCCTCTCCCGTGGCCACCCTTCCGCAGATCCAGCAGGTGCAGGTCTTGGAGTACGCGCGGATCCTCCGCATGTTCTCCTCGGCGGATTGCCCGTTCTGCTGCCTGTAGCCGGCGGCTATCTGCTGATACTCGGCGGCCTGGGACGGCTTGTCGAACACGACGGCGTCCGCCATGGTCTCGTAGGCGACGGCCATCAGGTTGTAGAACTCCGAGTTCCCGGTGACCGAGGTGTCCTTCTTGAACAGGCTGATGATCATCAGGCTCTTGGACCCGATCTTCGCCTGGTAGTCCTGGGCCAGCTTCTCCAGCTCCTTGCCCTTGTTCATCAGGGCGGCGCTGTCCCCTCCGGAGGACAGCAGCTGCATCTTCCTGATCGTGAGGGCGCATTCCGCCTTCAGGTCCTCGGCGTCGAGGGTGTCCAGCCCGAACTCGACCGACGATGCGGATTTCAGCTTGTTCAGCGAGTCCAGGAGGTTCTGGTACGCCCTGGCGTCGGTGAGCCTGCTGCTCAGGTCGATGAGCGCGACCTGGACGGCGGCGACGTCGTCGACCCCGCCGTCCTTCTCGATGGATTTCACGAGGCTGCTGCGGGCCTTCGAGAACTCCCCTCTCTTGATGAGCTCCTTGCTCTCTTCGTAGAGCTCGTCTCCGTTCTTGAATAGCTTGAATGCCATCCTTCTCTCCCTTCGGTGAGGGTATGTGACGCGCGTAATTAAGGGATTGTACAAGCGTTGTGTTGACGTAATCTATTTGGCCTCTACTGTTGCGAAGTTTCTAGATTTGTGTCGGAACGTATTTTATACGGGTTCGTGTTGTACAATCATTCGGCGCGGAGACCGCAACCTTGCACCTGGTGTGAGAGAGTACGGGGTTCCGCGCAATATTTCTCTTACTCCATTAACTCTAATTCCCGGGCAGGAACCTGTCCGCCCATCACGCGCTGTACATCCTGAGGGGCCAGAA
>CAVIUM010000089.1:0-6798 GCA_963645865.1 Lachnospiraceae bacterium | reverse complement strand
TGGATCAGATTCGCGGATTCGAGCCAAGACACCGCATCACCGAGGTCCCTCGAACGTCCGGTACCTTCCACGTCGCTGTAGAAGAACCTCCCGTTCTCCTTGGTGAGTTGCTGGGGGATCGATTGCCAGACCCTGTTGACCTTCACGACCATGTCTCCGGGGACGTGTTTCAGGAAATCCGAGGCGTAGAGGTTGAGAATGTCGTCATGGACCTCGGCGACCTCCGATTCATCGTGCGTATCCACCCACGTCTGGACGGCCTCCGGCATCCCTCCGACGAACAGGTATCTCCTGTATTCCTGATCCAACTCCTCCAGCAGGGCATCGGATATGTCCGGATATCTGGCATCGGCGGCATCATATAGCATGGATCTGCCGTTCGCGACCAGCCATTCGTGGAAGTTCATGGGCCTCATCGTGAGTCTGTCGACCTTGCCGACGGGATACGATGCCTTCTTTGAGAGGAGCACGTCGAGGAGCGAACCGGCGGCGATGACGTGATATCCCCTCTTCTCTTCGCAGAAGTACTTCAGCGACGTTATGGCCTCCGGGCAGGCTTGGATCTCATCCAGGATTATGAGCGACGTCCCCTCCTTCAGGACGGTACCGTTCATGGATGAGAGATCCTCGATTATCCTCGAAGGGTCGAGGTCCTTTTCGAACACCAGCCGGGCGTTCTTCGTGCGTTCGAGATTCACATACAGGACAGTCTCGTAGTTCTCTTCCCCGAATTGCCGGATGAGGTACGTCTTCCCGCATTGACGGACTCCGCTGACCATCAGGGGCTTCCTGGACGGTTTGTCGCGCCATCTGACAAGTTCCTCCATCGCCTCGCGCCACATGGTCCTGAGATTGCCTGGGAAATATTTGTAATATATGGCAACAAATTCCGGAAATTTATGCCATTTCTGGCAATAAATTCCGAAAAGTGTTAGAGATGATTGCTATATCCAAATGGTTTGCGAACCATTCCGAACTAGTTCGAACCAGTTCGTTCACTTTCCGGACCATTCGTCATCTGATGAGCACAGCCCAAACGCTACAGCGGTTGCTGCCCCTGTTTTCCAACATCCCTCTATTCTTCAGAGATGAGATGGTCCTCTTCACCGAGGATTCGCTCAGGGCCGTCCTCTCCGCAATCTCGGAAATCTTCGCGTTTCCGTCGGCACGGATGCAGTCCAGGATGCGCCGTTCCCTATCGTTGAGTGCGGTTTCGGCGGGTGCTCCGCATTTTCTTATGGTGACACGGGCGGGTTCGAACCCGAATGGGATGGTGACCGTCACCGAACCTCCTGTGATCCTCACCGCGTCGCACCCGTATTTCCTAGAGATGGTCGGGATGCCGTTTCCGCTCTCCTCCACGAATCCCGCTATCACGGCCAATCTGTACAGCGATTCGTTGATCGGAGCGCTACGGCCTTCGAACAGATCTTCTTCAGGCACGAAGCGTGGAGTGGATCCGATGGATTCTATCTCGACGCGGTCATCGAAAACGGTCACGAGGGGCGGGATCCCGGTATGCCAACTGTTATGAAGGCAGGCGTTGAACCATGCCTCCCTGAAGCATTCGATATCGAAGAGATCATGGTCGACGCGTCTTCCGGAGGAGAATCCGACCTTAGTTTCCACGCGGGATTGCATGGCGTCGAAGACACGCATCATTCCGAGGAACATGCATCCGTCGTATTCGGTCACCTTCGAGGGTGCGTTCCTGGTCACCCCTTGGAATTCGACCAGCCGCATAGCCCAGCGGTTCTCATCGGACAGTATCGAAGCGTTCAGGTTGAACCTGCCCCGTTTCGTGAGGAGCATTTCCTTTCCGAAGGAATCGAAATCCTTGCACTCGCAGAGGCCTCCGGATGTCAGAAGTATGTTGAGAATGCCGAATGACAGGGCCTGCTCGGGAGATTCCATCTCCCTCATCGCATCGTACCCTCTGTACAGCACCATCTCGGCGATGGTCTCCGGTGATGCCGATACGTCGCTGTCCCCGTGTCTGACGAAATACATGCCGGTGCACGAGTACGGAATCTCGTAACCCCTCAGACGCACGGAGACGTATCTTTTCCCGTCGTCGGATTCCAGTACCTTGACGTCGGAGAGGATGCGGGGTCTGATGTAACCGCGTATCCTGTTCCTAATCGTCTCCAGGGTGTGATCCTCGAGTGTCAGCCCGATGACCTCGCCATCATCCCTCACACCGAGGTAGAGCGTCCCCTCGTTGGATCCGTTCAGCATCGCCGTGAGGCTGATGATCCCTTCCTTGAGTCCGCACATGCTCTCCTCGAACTCCACGGTTTCGCTTTCCTTTCCGATGTTCATTGCATTACGGATAGTGAGCTGGTATATATAACGATAGAACAAACGATAATGATAATCCCTCGGTTCTCGGGTATGCTCTCGACCCTGCAGACGAACTTCGCATCGGCGGGCATGTGCCCCTCCGACGTCCTCCCCAGGGAATATGATGTGTGCGATGTCTCGCACAGGACGAATTCGTATCCGTCGACGGTCACCCTCTCCCCCTCGCCGTCCAGGGTCAGGGCGGCCATGGCATGGTCCTTGAAGAGGACGAATGCCGTCCTGTATCCGCACAGCCCCATGAGGGTCCCGTAGAGGAACACGGTGTCCTCGCAGTCCCCTCCGCCGTCCCAGAGGGTCTCCAGGGGGAACTTCCAGAACTCGTCGGAATCCCTGGACTCCAGGTCGGTGATGTACGGGATGTTCTGCACGAACTTCAGGACGAACTCCGCGAAGGTCCTCCTGTCCATGCCGGCGCCCATGTTCTTCAGCTGGGATGCCATCTCCTGCAGCGTGGGGTCGTCGGCGGTGTAGAACGCCTCGATGTGGCCCTGGATGCTCTGATTGAACCTGGCGATGTTGGGATACTTGTGGATGGAGGCGTAGATCCCGCTGTACGGGACCGTCGCTTCTATCGTGTACGTCTCCCCTCCGAACTCCCACGTCTGCGAGAACGTCCTCTGGGCGTCGACGAGGAACTCCATGGTCCTGTGGTACCCGTTGCGTCTCAGCTCGGCCTTGTACAATCCAGGTGCCAGGTTCGCGATGCCGATTATCGGCTCCCCGTCGTCGTCGCGGACGACGCACCCCTCGAAGCCCAGGTCGTTGATGTCCGAGCCCTTCTGCACCACGGTGTAATCGGTTCCGGAGGCGGCCACGATCCTGTCCGTGGGGGACAGCAGTTCGAAGATGTACGTCCTGGACGTGGAGACGAGCTCCCCGTTCACGTACCACCCTTTGAATCCCTCGCCCTCGGCGGTGAGGGTCAGCTCGTCGCCGACGGTCATCTTCTGGACCCTCCCGACGGTGACGGGGTACTCGGCGGTGACGTTCGGGGTGTAGATGGTGTCCGGCTTGTACCGGAACACCTCCGTGGTCTCCTGTACGATCCTGCCGTCGGAGGAGACGATCCTCATGGGGACCATGAGGTCCCTGAGCCACATGCGGTTCCCGTCCTGGTCCTCCCACACGGTCAGGCGCTCCCCGTCGGATGTGCGTTCGGTGGAGACGTACCTCCAGCCGTCGGTCATCCTGTCCATCCAGGCGGATCTCGACGAGGTGTCCTTCCAGGACCCCTCGGTCCAGGCGTAGGTGAGGCTCCTGGATTCGGTGAGGAGGATCCTTCCGTCCTTCAGCGTCCCGTATCCGGATACGATCGATCCCTTGATCGTGGAGGGTTCGGTGGTGCTGCCGTAGGTCCCGTCCACGTCCATGGTCCATCCTGTCCCTGACCGGGTGTCCTGGATCCATTTCGCGTAGAGCACTATGTGCCCCCTCAGGGAAGGCACGATGCCTCCTATCGGGTGGGTGAGGCCGGATTCGGTGCACCAGCCGGCGAACCACATGCCCGGCCTCGTCGGGACCGGGAGGTTCAGATAGGAGCCGGAGACGTAGGAGGTCGGCGCGTCTTCGGGCAGGTCCCCGCCGTTCAGGCGGTAGCTTATGGAATAGACCTCGGTATCCGACACGGTTCCCCTGTCGATGTCGTCCGCGGACGCGGATGCCAGCACCGATGCCGTCACCAGAACGACGGCGAGCATCGCTATCAGGGGGATTCCGCGTCTCATCGCAGGTCCTAGCAACAGGATGCTTATAACCGGTGCGGGGACAGGTTCGACCGACATGTTTTAACGGCGTTGAGAGATTCACGGGGCATGGCGATGATCGACATCGAATACCTGCACCCGACCGAGGACCCCTCAGACCCCACGATAAGGAGGCGCACCAACGCGGTCATGACCCAGTACATCCGCGACCTGATCTTCGAGATGCAGATGGCCGACATCTCCTGCGCGTTCAAGGAGACCGTCACAGAGGACGGCACCAGGGACGTCAGGATCAACGGCAGGACGATCCCCCAGATCATCGAAGGCCTGGAGATCCGCCTCCTCGAGGAGGAGGATTCCTGCGACCTCGGCGCCCCCAGGATGGTCAAGTTCGGCAGGCCCACCCTCGATTGGAAGAGGGAGTGGGTGGAGGATGTGCCCGACACAATCATGAAGAACGCCATCGCGAAGGTCTTCGCGGACGAGAACAAGAACCGCATAGAGGTCATCAACTGAGCCTTCCGGGGCGGTCGGTCATTATAAGAATGCCACCGCCATCGGATGCGCCATGTTCGAGATCATCAGGCGCGACGGACTCGCCAGGATAGGCAAGTTCACGGTCGGCGACAAGGTAGTCGAGACCCCCGCCCTCCTGCCCGTCGTGAACCCCAAGATCTGCACCGTGCCCCCCAGGGAGCTGCACGACAGGTTCGGGTTCAACGCGCTCATCACCAATTCATACATCATCCGCAACACCCCCGCGCTGAAGGAGAAGGCGCAGGCCGTCGGTCTGCACGAGATGCTGGATTTCCCCGGCGTCATCATGACCGACTCCGGGACCTTCCAGAGCCACATGTACGGCGAGGTCGAGGTCACCAACGAGGAGATCGTCGAGTTCCAGAAGTCCATCGGGACCGATATCGGGACGGTCCTGGACGTCTTCACCGAGCCGGACTGGTCGTACGAGAAGACGAAGCATTCCCTGGAGACCACCCTCGAGAGGACCGAGAAGGCCTGTTCGATCAAAGGGGAGATGATGATCAACGGCGTGGTCCAGGGATCCGTCTACCCCGACCTGAGGGAGTACAGCGCGAAGGCGATGGCGTCGATGGACGTGGACGTCCACCCCGTCGGAGGGGTCGTTCCCCTGATGGAGCAGTACCGCTACGCCGAGCTCGTGGACGTCGTCATGGCGTCCAAGAAGGGGCTGAACCCCTCCCGTCCGGTGCACCTGTTCGGTGCCGGGCACCCCATGATCCTGGCACTGGCCACCCTGATGGGATGCGACCTGTTCGATTCGGCGTCCTACGCCAAGTTCGCCCGGGACGACAGGATGATGTTCCTCGACGGCACCTTCAGGCTCCAGGACATGCAGACCCTCGACTGCGGATGCCCCGCGTGCCAGGGCATGACCCTCCAGGGCCTCAGGAAGATGGACGCCAAGAAGCGCACCAAGCTGATCGCCGAGCACAACCTGTACCAGATCACCCAGGAGCTGGCTCTGGTCAAGAGGTACCTCAGGGAGGGCAGGCTCTGGGAGCTGGCGGAGATCCGCTGCAGGGCCCACCCCGCGCTGCTGGACGGACTCAGGAGGCTCAGGCAGTGGCAGGACCTCATGGAGCGCTACGACCCCATCAGCAGGGACGGAGCGGTGTTCTACACCGGCCCCGAGTCCCGCTCCAGGCCCGCGTACCTCAGGTACGAGAAGAGGCTGCTCACCCGCTACAGGCCGGTGACCGACAAGGCCGCCGTGTTCCCGGAGACATCCGGGAAGCCGTACAGCAGGCCCTACGCGGAGGAGTTCGCCAAGGCCAGGCGCGCCGGCTACACCCCCGTCGTGATCTCCCCGTGGGGACCCGTACCCGCGGAGCTGGACGAGATGTACCCCCTGGCGCAGTCCCTGTTCCCCGAGATGACCGACATGGAGACCGAAGCTGCATCCGCCGACCTGGCCGAGGAGTTCCTGTCCACCGCGTTCTCGGAGTGCATCGAGTACGACGCGATCCCCGATCCCGGGGACGCCCCCGAGGTGGATGCCGACAGGATACGCGCGGAGGCCGTGGCGAGGTTCCAGTTCGGGATCGATGCCGCCGACGCCCTGTTCAGGGAGCCCGTGGAGCTGGTCACCAGCAAGAAGACCGGCAAGATCCGCAACGTCATATCCGACGGGGAGCACGTGCTCTCCATGAGGGCCGGCGACGGCCTGTACACGCTGAGGATGGAGGGTGCGAAGAGGATCGTGGCCACCGTTCCGGCACCGTTCATGAGGGTCGCCGTCATGCAGGACGCCGTCCCGTTCGTATCCGAGGGGAAGAACGCCTTCAGCCAGTTCGTGCTGTCCTGCGACCCGGAGATCCGTCCGATGGAGGAGGTCATAGTCACCGACCCCGAGGACAGGCCCATCGCCACCGGACGCGCCTTCCTCACCGAGTTCGAGATGAAGTCGATGAAGAAGGGAATGGCCGTCAAGGTCAGGTCCGGATCCGACGACGAGTGAACAAACCGATCGCCCGGCCCACGGGGCCGGGTGATGCTTCTTCTTCATCGAGCCGGCCGTCCGGTGCGTTTCGAGGATTGTCAGGGGTCGTCCCTCGGATCATCCTGCGGGTGCATCTCCGAAGTCGGATCGACGGTGGATCCGATGGCTGTCGCTGGCAGATGTGTTAGATTATGGACATTTAAGGTTAAATTTAAGATGCAATAGTTAGTAACTCGCACATGGTCGACAGAC
>CAVIUM010000088.1:0-6824 GCA_963645865.1 Lachnospiraceae bacterium | reverse complement strand
CGTTCCAGTCTTAAATGGAACAGTGTGCAGTCAGTATTACAGGATGCTCTTCATTGGTTAGACCGACGGGGTCCCGTCCGATCCCGGACCGATGATGAAGGAGAAGGTGATGAAAGGCGGCCCGCCCCATCGGGCGGGCCTTTGTGCCGTCAGACGGACTGGACCGGCACCTTGGATGCCAGCTCCTTGTCGGTCCTGCCGACGATCCACCAGATGGGCGCGGCGGCTGACCTGCAGTCGTCGCCGATGGATGTGGCGGAGAAGTAGCGGACCTCGGAGAAGAGGGACTCCACCACCTTCACGAACCCCTGCTGCCCGTTCTCCTGCAGGTACTTCCTGACGTCGTTGTTGGACAGCCCCTGGGGCATGATGTCGCTCTTGGTCGCGACGACCGCGAACGGGATGTCCGAGACCGTGCCGGGTCCGACGCCGTTGATCTGCGTGAACATGCTGTGGAACGATTCGAAGACGTCCATCGGCGTGGACCCCCTGCCGCCCTTGGCGAGCATGATGGGGTCGAACGCGAACACGATCCCGCTGGCGTAGGTGAAGTACTCCTCGAAGAGCACCTTGCCGTCCTTGGGCTCGAACTCGGTCCCGGAGATGTCGTTGAAGACGATCTCCCTGTCGGCGAGGTCCCTGGACCTGAGGAACAGGCATTCCGAGTCCAGCTCCCCGGAGGCGGTCTTGGCGGCGAAAGCCTTGGCGGCGACGGCCTGCTTGGACACGCCGGGCGTGGCCGCGTCGACCGCGACATCCACTCCCCTGGCGACCTGCGTGATCGCATCCACGGCGGCGAGCATCAGCGTGGTCTTCCCCGCGCCGACGGCGCCCACCATGGCGATGGATATGGGGAGCGCCTCCCTGGTCTCGATGTCCGACCCGCAGAAGGGGCAGACGGTCCTGAGCCCGGCCCTGGTGCCGTGGACGCAGGGGACGTCGTGGCCGTTGTTGCACACGTGGACCTTGTATCCGTACTCGTTCGGCACGGGGTAGTCCAGGATCAGGTCGCACTTGCACTTGACCTTGGGCTGGTAGAACTTGCGCTTGCACTTGGGGCAGACCGCGTAGGTGGCGTCGGACCTCCTGGGCTCCAGCTTGGCGGCCTTGCGGATCTTGCCGGCGACGGCCGCCTTCACTATGAGGAAGGGGATGATCAGCGCGACGGTGATCAGCAGGGACCAGTACCAGTAGAGCGGCAGCAGGATGATCGGAACGATGACGAGCGCCTTGTTCTTCATCCACGCGGATCCGATGAGCCCCCACGGCGCGAATATGCCGCGGACGGTGGCGCCCGGCCTCCTGGTCCAGAGGTACTGCGCGGGGTTCTCCGTCCCCTTCACGTCCATCGCCCAGGGGGTGAACATGCCCGCGACGGCGAGCAAGAACCCCACGGCGACTATGGCGATGCCGACCGTCTTCGTATCGCCGAACAGTCCGACGAAATCGTTGATGGGCCCTGCCAGCGCCCCGATCCCGGGGATGTCGGCGAGGGCGATGCCCAGATCCTCTCCGTGTGGGAAGAAGAGGGAGGGCCATGCGGAGCCGTCGAGCATGCCGAGGACGGTGCATACCAGCGACAGCGCCGCGTACAAGAGTGCAATCCCGAAGACGATTCCCACGATCGCCTTGTTGGTCCCATTCATTGGACGGAACATACGATTCGATGATTTAAGGCGTGTCGCCGAAGGCTCCCGGGTTCCGGGCCCCCGAACGCTTAACATCCCACCCGATGCATTCCGTAACGGCGTTAGCATGACCATCGGACTCGGAATCGACACCGGCGGGACCTTCACGGACTCCGTCCTCGTGGACATGGGGACCAGGGAGGTCCTGGCGAAGAGCAAATCCCGCACCACGCACGGGGACCTGGCGAAGGGGATACGCGGCTCCCTCATGGGGTTGGACCCCGGGATGCTGAGGGATGTGGACGTCGTATCGCTCTCATCCACCCTGGCGACGAACTCCATAGTCGAAGGGAGGCACGGCAGGGTCGCCCTGGTGTCGATCGGGAGGGAGTACGGCGGCGAGGCCGTCCCCGATTTCAAGATCAACATCTCCGGCGGGCACGGGATCCACGGCGGGGAGAACGAGAGGCTGGACACGGAAGCGGCCCGCTCGTTCATAGAGTCGGTCCGCGGGAAGGTGGACGCGTTCGCGATCAGCTCGCTGATGTCCATCAGGAACCCGGAGCACGAGCTCGCGGTGCGCGACCTCGTGGACGGGATATCGGGCATCCCGGCGGTCTGCGGGCACGAGCTGTCCTCGAGCCTGGGGTTCAACGTCCGCGGGTCCACCTGCGTGATCAACGCCGGTCTGATCCCGGTGATGAGCGAGCTCATGGACGCCGTGAGGTCGGTCCTGGGGTCCTTCGGGATCGAGGCCCCGCTGATGGTCGTCCGCGGGAACGGGTCCCTGATGGGGGAGTCCGCGGCGAGGAGGAGGCCGGTGGAGACCGTCATGTCCGGGCCGACGGCGAGCATGATGGGCGCGGTCGCCATGACCGGCCTGGAGGATGCGATCGTCGTGGACATCGGCGGCACCACCACGGACATCGGCGTAATACGCGGAGGGGTCCCGTCCGTGGACGCCGAGGGGATCACGGTGGGCGGGAAGAGGACCCACATCGCGGCCGCCAGGATAACCACCGCCGGCATGGGCGGGGACAGCAGGCTGCACGTGCTCAAAGGCGCCGTCGCGATATCGCCGATAAGGGCGCTCCCGCTCTGCGTGGCCGCCCGCACATGGCCCGAGGTCCTGGACCACCTGAGGAGGACGGATGCTGGGGATTACGAGATGTTCGTCTCCGTCAGGGGATACGACGGTCAGGTGTACGCGTCGGAGAACGAGAGGAGGTTCATGGAGATGGCCTCCTCGCCGATATCCCGCGCCGATGCGGCCGTGAAGCTGGGCTGCCAGACCTCCGATCTGGACGTCGACCTGCTGGAGAGGTTCGGGTACATGCGCAGGATCGCGTTCACCCCCACCGATCTGCTCGCTTCGATGGGGATCTACACGGAGATGGGCACCGAGGCCTCGGAGCTCGGGGCCGGGTTCATGGCCGGACTGCTCGGAACCGACGTCGGATCAATGCAGTCCCAATGCAGGGATGCGATAATCCTGAGGATCGGCAGGGAGCTGATCAGGACATCCCTGAAGGAGGATGCGGGGACTTCCGACCTCGACAGGGCGTCCGAGTTCCTGATACGCTCGGCGCTGTTCGGCAACGGGGACGGCGTGATGAGATGCCGTCTGGGGTTCGATTCCCCGGTGGTGGGCATCGGAGCCTCCTCCAAGGTGTATGTGAAGTGGGTCGCGGATGCGTTGGGCACCGAGGCGGTGTTCGGCGAGGATTCCGACGTGGGCAACGCCATAGGGGCGATATGCACCCCCGTGTCGGAGACCGTGCCCGTGTCGATCATCCCGCAGATACTGGACGTCCAGGACAGCGGGTTCGAGGTCTACTCCAGGAACGGCAGGGTCGAGGTGCAGACCATGGCCGAGGCGCTCCGCATCGGGATAGGGGATGCGAGGGAGCGCATCCGCAGCGACCTGGAATCGCAGGACGTCACGGACATCGAGTTCACGGAGAAGAGGGAGGATGTGTTCATCCCCGGCAGGACGGACAGGATCCTGATGGAGGTCAGGATATCCGTCACCGGCACGGGGAGGCCGAGGCCCTTCCGCGCATCGCGGGGAAGAGCCTCGTAAAAGGGGATTCAGATCTTGTCGAGGGCCTGCGAGAGGTCCGCGATGATGTCCTTGATGTTCTCGCATCCGATGGACAGGCGGATGGTGGACGGCTTGATGCCGGATGCCAGCAGCTCCTCCTCGGTCATCTGGGAGTGGGTGGTGCTGGCGGGGTGGATCACGAGCGACTTCATGTCCGCGACGTTCGCCAGGAGGGAGAACATCTGCATGGCGTCTGCGAAGCGCTTGGCGCCCTCCTTCCCGCCCTTGGCCTCGAAGGTGAAGATCGATCCGGCCCCGTTGGGGAAGTAGCGCTCGTAGAGGGCGTGGTCCGGGTTGTCGGCGAGCATCGGGTGGTTGACCTTCTCCACCTTGGGGTGGTTGGACAGGAACTCGACGACCTTCTGCGCGTTGTAGACGTGCCTCTCGACCCTCAGGGAGAGGGTCTCCAGGCTCATCATCAGGGCGAAGGAGTTGACCGGCGAGATGCAGGCGCCCATGTCCCTGAGGATGATCGCCCTGACGCGGGTGCAGAACGGTGCGTTGGGGGCGTCCCTGGCGAAGGAGATGCCGTGGTAGCTGGGGTCGGGGTCCACCATCCAGGGGAACCTGCCGGAGCCGGCCCAGTCGAACTTGGCGTTCTCGGCGATGACCCCTCCGAGGACGGTCCCGTGGCCTCCGATGAACTTGGTGGCCGATTCCACGACGAGATCCGCGCCGTGGTCCAGGGGCCTGAAGAGGTAGGGGGTGGCGAAGGTGTTGTCCACGACCAGGGGGACGCCGTGGGAATGGCACATCTCGGCCAGGGCGTCGACGTCGATGAGGTTGGCGTTCGGGTTCCCTATAGTCTCTATATAGACCATCTTGGTGTTGTCGCGGATCGCCTTCTCGAAGTTCGCGATCTGCCCGGGCTTGGTGGGGTCGACGAACGTGCAGTCGATGTCGTGCGACTTCAGGGTGTGCTCGAAGTAGTTGTACGTCCCGCCGTAGATCGTGTTGGCGGAGACGATGTGGTCCCCGGCGCGGGTGAGGTTCTCCACCACGTAGGTGATGGCGGCCGCTCCGGAGGAGACGGCGATCGCGGCGGTGGCGCCCTCGAGGGCGGCAATCCTCGTCTCGAAGGCCTCGGTGGTGGGGTTGGTGAGACGGGAGTAGATGTTCCCGGGCTTCCTCAGGGCGAACACGTCGGCGGCGGCGTCGCAGTTGTCGAAGACGTAGGAGGTCGTGAGGTACACGGGGGGTGCGCGGGACCCCGTGGTGGGGTCGGGCTGCTCCTGTCCGGCGTGCAGCATGACGGTCTCGAAGCTCTGGGCCTTGGGGTTGAAAGGTCCCGCGGGGATGTTGGTCTCTTCTTCGAATCCCATTTAGAATCACTGACCTCGTGAATCGTGGGGCCGTATTTAGACGTGGGCATGGCCGATCGGAATGGGTATTTCTTTCGATATGGGGCCTGGAAGGGCCTCCTGGCCTCATGATATTTAAAACAGCATGTTTGAAGGTAGAAATTGCCTCGTTTCTGGAGGACCAATTCGTAAAGTATTTATAGACGTTTTCAAACATTTTTGGGATAATAGAAAGTTTTAAATATAGTACAAGCGCCAAATTGGAATTTTAGAGAAACAGTTAAATACATTACAGCAGAATGTCTTATTCACTCCATAGGAGAAAGGAGGAACAAGAAATGGCAAAAGACGCGATACTTGCAGACCTGAAGAAGGCCATCGAGACCTGGGACCTCAACCTGGTCAAGACCGCTACCCAGGCGGCCATCGACGAGAACATCTCTGTCGGAGAGATCATCGGAGAGGGCCTCGGAAAGGGAATGGAGACCATCGGAGTCAGGTTCGACAAGGCGGAGATCTTCCTCCCCCAGGTCGTTGCAGCCTCCAAGACGATGGAGCTCGCTCTGAAAATCCTCGAGCCCCTCATGACCTCCGGCGCTGGATCCCTCAAGGGATGCGTCGTCATGGGGACCGTCGAGGGAGACATCCACGAGATCGGAAAAAACGTGTGCTGCGCGATGCTCCGCGGTGCCGGGTACAAGGTTATCGACCTCGGACCCGACGCGACCGCCCAGGACTTCCTCGACGCCGCAGACGAGAACGAGGCCCAGGTCCTCGGAGGATCCGCTCTCATGACCACCACGCTCGAGGCCCAGAGGGAGCTCGTCGAGGCCGTCAAGGAGGTCGAGGCCCCCTACAAGTGCATCTTCGGAGGCGCCCCCTGCAGCAAGGAGTGGTGCGACGAGATCGGAGCCGACGGATACTCCGAGACCGCGAACGAAATCATCGGACTCGTCGACAAGCTCGTCGCCGAGTTCTGAATCACGCTAAAGCTCTTACACTAAAGGAAGGAGGAACAAGATATGGCAGCTACTAGGCCCCTCACGATCCCGGACGTCTACGAGAGATTCGTCAAGGGAAAGAAGGTCAAGGTCGAGGACTGGGACTACAAGGTCATCCCCGAGAACCTGACCGCTCTGAAGGAGAAGTACAAGATCTCCATCCCCGAGGACACCTTCATCCCCGAGGACAAGGACATGATCAACAGGCTGTTCCAGGCCGGTCTCGAGATGCTCGTGACCACCGGATACTACTGTCAGGACCTCGGCAGGGTCATGCACGTCACCGAGGAGGAAGTCTGGGAGGGCATCAAGAAGACCCCCAAGAAGATCATCCTCGGAGAGGGCAAGGACATCGCCAGGTTCTACCCCAGGCACGGCAACAGCCCCGTCAAGCCCATCATCCAGGGAGGACCCACCGGATCCCCCATCAGCGAGGACGTCTTCGTCCAGATCATGCAGTCCTACGCTCAGGAGGGCATCGTCGATGACCTCGTGAACGGAGTCATGACCACCATCGAGGGCAAGCCCGCCAAGTCCAAGACCCCCTGGGAGATCCGCGCCACCATGGCCGAGCTCAGGGCCACCAAGGAAGCACGCGTCAGGGCCGGAAGGCCCGGCCTCGGTGTTTAGGGACCTGAGACACCGCTGTCCGAAGCGGCACGTCTCTGCGCAGACCTCCCCAACGCGGGCCACAGGATCACCGACGCCCACGAGTGCTCCCAGCTCAACGAGCTGAAGATGGACATGACCGGACTGAACATGCTGGCCGGATGGACCACCGTCGGCGACA
>CAVIUM010000087.1:0-6825 GCA_963645865.1 Lachnospiraceae bacterium | reverse complement strand
CCAAGGGCAGGATCGAGATCATCGACAACGGTCCCGACGGGACCGCCATGCTCGGGAAGTTCCCCGAGGAGTGATCCGCCGGGCTCCGAACCTATTAATCCCGCCCACCGGAATCCCATCCGCACATGTCTCAGATCGTACTGAATCCGAACTGCAACTGCCCGAAGACCGAATGCCCCAGGCACGGGAACTGCATGGAATGCGTGGAGTTCCACAAGGCCGAGGGGAAGAAGATCCCGTTCTGCCTCAGATCCATGGTCTCACAGTAAAGCGAGCCATCTCCCGCACACCGCTCCGATGACGCAGAGGACGGAGTTCATCAGGATGTTCGCCCCGGCCTTCGCGTACGCTTCGTCCACGAGGAGATTGACGGTGTCGATCGAGAACGTGGACATCGTGGTGAACGCGCCGAAGAACCCGGTGAAGACGAACGTCTTCCCGACCCCGTCGGAGTAGATGCCGTAGCGGAACATCAGGAACGATGCGATGCAGCATCCCGTGATGTTCACGATGAACGTGGCCCACGGGAAATCCGTCTCCACCGTCCTGTAGACGGCGAACCTGCTCAGGGCGCCCAGCGCCCCTCCGACCGCGACGGCGACGAACGGCATCACGGATCCCATGTCCATGGCGGGACCATCAACCTCCTCTATATCCGAGTTTCGGACACCCCCCGCCAAGTCTTTTACGGACACCGCGATGGCGGTGCCATGGATTTGACCGCCGAAGAGCAGAGGATACTCGACGGGGAGCAGGGGGAGAGCAGACGGAAGGCGATGGAGCTCGTCACGGCGCTGGGGAAGATCTACGGCGCCGAGGACCTGATAGACATCACATCCGCGCACCTCTCCGGTGCCTCCTACAAGACGATAGGCGACGGGGGCCTGAAGTACCTCGAGGACATGGTCGCGGGCGGGGCCGAGGTCTCCGTACCGTCGACGCTGAACCCGGTGGGCATGGACAGGGACCGCTGGAAGGAGATGCATATAACTCCGGAATTCGCGGAGAAGCAGCTCAGGATCATCGACCTGTACGGGAAGATGGGCGTGCGGAAGACGTGCTCGTGCACCCCGTACACGGGTGCGAACGTCCCCAGTCTGGGGGACCATGTGGCGTGGGCCGAATCGTCGGCCCTGTCTTTCGTCAATTCATACATAGGGGCCAGGACCAACCGCGAGGGCGGTCCGGGAGCGTTGGCCGCCGCCATCCTCGGGAAGACGGCGAACTACGGTCTGCATCTCGATGAGAACAGGAAGCCCACGGTCGTCATCGACGCGGACATCGACGGTTCGGTGTTCTCCTATTCCCTATTGGGACAGGCCGTGGGGATGGAGATGGGCTCCGGGGTTCCCTATTTCAAGGGCATATCCCCCGAGGTGGAGGAAGCGAAGACCCTCAGCGCGGCCATGGCCGCCGCAGGGTCCGTCGCACTCTGGCACGCTGAGGGCGTGACACCGGAGGCGGGTTCCTACGATGTCTCCGATCTGGAAGTGATCCACATCGGGGAGAAGGAGCTGGAAGCCGCGTATTCCAAGCTGAACACCGTGGACGATGTTCAGCTCATAGCGATAGGATGCCCGCACCTCACCGAGAAGGAGATGCATCAGATAGCCGCGTTCCTCGAAGGGAAGAAGAAGGTCAGGGACGACATCGAGATCTGGTTCTGCACCTCCGCCGATGTCAGGGCTTCGTGTCCGGAAGATGTCAAGGTGATGGAGCGGTTCGGCCCGGTCCTGGCGGACACCTGCATGGTGGTCGCCCCGATCGAGGGGACGTTCCAGCGCACCGGGACCAATTCGGCCAAGGCCGGGAACTACCTGCCGACCCTGTGCTCGCAGAAAGCGATGGTGAGGGATGTCTCCGCACTGCTGGAGGTGGTCATGTGATAGTCAACGGACGTCAGATATCCGGAGGGAAGGCCAGAGGCACCGTTCTCAGACTCAACGAGCCGCTGAGCTTCCTCGGCGGTGTGGACGGATCCACCGGCGAGCTCCGCGTCGGGAACGGCGGGAACGTGGCAGGGAAGATCCTCGTCTTCCCCAGGGGGAAGGGCAGCACCGTCGGATCCTTCGTGATGTACGACCTGATGGTCCACGGGAAGGCGCCCGCGGCGGTGATAAACGAGTCCGCCGAGACGATAGTCGCCACCGGCGCTGTCATCTCGTCGATCCCGATGGTCGATTCCATCCCGTCCGTCTCCATGTTCGAGGACGGGGACGAGGTCATCGTGGATGCCGATGCCGGCACCGTGGAGATCGTCGGGGTGGAGATGAGACCGTGCGTCTCATCCGCCATCCTGTCCGAAGGGAGGATCCTGATGCTCAAGAGGCCGGAGGCCTGCAGGTCCTTCCCCGGGAGGTGGTCCCTGGTATGCGGTAAGATCGAGCCCGGGGAGTCCCCGGTGGAGGCGGCCCGCAGGGAGATCATGGAGGAGACCGGGATAACGGTCGCCAACCCGGACGTGATGAAGAAGGCGATCTACGTCAGGGAAGGGAGGACGCTGTGGAAGGTGCACCCGTTCCTGTACAGGGTCGGGCACATGGACCCCGTGCTCAACGGGGAGAACGAGGCGTACGAGTGGGTCGATCCCGAAAAGATCGGGGACAGGTTCACCGTCGCCGATACGCCTGAGACCGTCAGGTACCTGATGGACAACTGAACCCCGAGGGCGGCTCCGCCGCCCTCTTTCTTCGGGGTTCGCTGGAATTGCGATTTCCTTAACGATAATAATATTATTGGCTCTAAAGCGTAAAAATGCGGTAAATTCTACAAAATTACGGTGTGAAAATGCAGTAAACACTGCATTAATATACCATAAATCCCTACCCTTATCATGGAGAGGGACATCTTCGAGAAACTCGTGGAGTGGAAGGACTCGACGAATCGGAAGCCCCTGCTCCTGAACGGAGTCAGGGGATGCGGCAAGACCTGGATCCTCGAGGAGTTCGGACGCAGATGCTTCCCGGACACCGCGTACTTCACATTCGAGAAGAACCCGAAGCTGGCACAGATCTTCGAACAGGACCTCGACCCGAAGAGGATCCTCAAGCTTCTGTCGGCTCTCCGCGGAGCGACGATCACCGAGGACACCCTGATCGTCCTCGACGAGATCCAGTTCTGCGAGAGGGCGGAGACCTCGCTGAAGTACTTCTGCGAGGAGGCCCCGGAATACCATGTCATCGGAGCGGGCTCCCTCCTGCACGTCCCGCTCTCCACCGACCCGAAGACCGACAGGACCGGGTTCCCGGTGGGGAAGGTGGACATGCTGACCATGCACCCCATGGGCTTCAGGGAGTTCCTGAAGGCGTCCGGGAAAGAGCTCCTGGCTCAATACGCCGAGGAGGGGTGCGGCTCCGAACTGAACGGAGCCATCCTGTCCATGCTCGACGACCTCTACAGGGATTATCTGTGCGTCGGAGGCATGCCGGAAGCCGTCGTGGCATGGGTGGAAAGAGGGGACATGGAGGAGATCGAACGCATCCAGGACGGTATCCTCGCGTCCTATGCCAGGGACTTCGTCCGGTACGCTCCCGGAAGGTGGGTCTCGAAGATCGACTCCGTCTGGGATTCCATCCCGCGGCAGCTGTCCGAAGGGAGCGGTCGGTTCATGTACTCCCGCGCCTCGCCGGGGGCGAGGGCGTCGGACCTGGAGAATGCCGTGGAATGGCTGGTCATGTCGGGGCTGGTCCGCAGGGTGGAATCGGTGTCCGAGCCCGTGCTCCCGTTGAAGGCGAACGCCGACCCGTCGGATTTCAAGCTGTACTGGTGCGACGTCGGGCTCCTGAGGAGGGCGATGGGCCTGAGTTCCGGCGACATCCTCCTGCCGGACGGTCGGAATGAAGGTTCATTGAAGGGTCTGACGGAGAACTACGTGCTGAACGAGCTGACGTGCGACGGGTTCGGGAGCGTGTTCTCCTGGTCCTCGGGAAGGAAGGCGAGGGTCGATTTCATCGTGCAGGTCGGGATGGACATCGTGCCGATGGAGGTGAAGACGGGGGAACGCATCCGCGCGGCGGGTCTGAAGGAGTACATGGACAGGTACGCTCCGAGGAAAGCGTTCCTGATCTCGAGGAAGGACCTGAAGAACGGACGGGTAACCGATCTCCCGCTATCTCTGATGTGGCTGTTCCGCACCGTCTGCAGCTCCTGAAGCCAGCATTCCGGATGCATGCTCCGGCTTCGATGCTCCGGTTCCGTACGTTCGAGCCAGAAGGATTAAACATTTGACACCTAGTCCCTCGGACATGGCGAATAAGAACGCTATCATCGTAGGCGTCGTTGTCGTCATCATCGCAGCGGCCGCCATCGCGGCCTTCGCGCTGAACAATAACAGCAACGACAAGAACGATCCCTCCGCGCCGGGGGTCGGGGACACCATGACGTACGCGGTGTTCGGGAACTACGGGGACGACGGCACCCTCATCGACGGCACCATGACGTTCAAGATACTGGACGAGACCGACACCCAGATCAAGTACGAGGCCGAGAGGTCCATCTACACCGTCGGCACCGACGGGACGAGGACCGCCCTGTACGTCGGCAAGACCACCGACTGGGAGGACAAGGACGACGACCTGGTGTCCAAGGGCACCCTGACCGTCGACACGTTCTGGGGCGAGAAGAAGCTGTCCTACTACGAATCCGCGGACGGGACGCAGCACGTCCTGAAGGACGGGAACATCGTGTACGCCGGCATGATCGAGGGCGACGACCAGCTCCTGCACATGGAGCTCACCGACTGCACCGCCATCAAGGAGAAGAAGGCGGACAGGGAGGCCCACGAGGCCACCGTCGTGATGTCGGGCGATGCCGTCATCGGGGAATACGAACTCGCCATGACCATGACGTACACCATCGACAACGAGAATTCGGTGATCTTCATGAGGACGACCACCGCCCTGGCGGTGGCCCTCGAGGACCGGCCCGAAGACGGCGCGGTGATCTCGTCGGAAACATCGTGGATCAATCCGTTCGAGGATGAGATGGACGGGATGGTCAAGACCGGCACCGAGAGGATCGACACCGCATGGGGCGCGAAGGACACCGACGTCTACAAGAAGGTCGACGCCGGGGAGTCGTACACCATGTACGTGTACAAGGACATCCCCCTCAGGTTCATCTACGAGATCCCGCAGGCGACGTTCAACATGGATGTGGCATCCCTCACCCTCGACGGGGAGAGCGTCACCCCGGACGAGGCCGCCGAACTCCTGTGAACCGGACGGGGGATCCCTATCTCCCTCCCTTATCAACGGGATCCGGCCCTCCGGGCCGGCATCCCCCTTATATCGCCGTTCCTCTTCGGACGGGTCATGCCGGGCTTCGACAACGACCTGTATCTCCGCACCCAATCCGAACACATCCGCGAGCGCATAGGGAGCTCCGGGGGCAAGCTGTACCTGGAGTTCGGCGGGAAGCTGTTCGACGACTACCACGCGTCGAGGGTGCTGCCGGGATTCATGCCGGACAGCAAGATCAGGATGCTGGAGCAGTTCGGGGACCAGGCCGAAGCGATCGTGGTGATCAACGCCCAGGACATAGTGCGCAACAAGGTGCGCAAGGACATCGGCGTCGGTTACGACCTGGAGGTGCTGAGGCTTGTGGATTCCTTCCGCGACAGGGGCATCCCCGTGTGCGGACTGGTGATAACGCATTACGACGGGCAGTCGGCCGCGGATGCGTTCCAGAGGAAGGCGGAGGCGCTGGGATTGAAGGTGTACCGCCACTACCCCATAGCGGGATACCCGACGAACGTCGAGCTGATAGCATCCGACGAGGGGTACGGGAGGAACGAGTACGTGGAGACGTCGCGTCCGCTCGTGGTGGTGACGGCGCCGGGACCCGGCAGCGGGAAGATGGCCGTCTGTCTTTCGCAGCTGTACCATGAGAACAGGAACGGGGTGTCGGCGGGATACGCGAAGTTCGAGACCTTCCCCATATGGAACCTCCCGCTGGGGCATCCGGTGAACATAGCGTACGAAGCGGCCACGGCGGATCTGAGCGACAGCAACATGATCGACCCGTTCCACCTGGAGGCGTACGGGAAGACGTGCGTGAACTACAACAGGGACGTGGAGATCTTCCCCGTGCTGAATGCGATCCTCGAGGGGATATTCGGGGAGTCGCCGTACAGGTCGCCGACCGACATGGGCGTGAACATGGCCGGGAACTGCATCGTGGATGACGATGCCGTCTGCGTAGCGGCTAGGAACGAGATCGTCAGACGCTACTTCGCTGCCGTGAGGGAGCGCAGGGAGGGGAGGTGCGGCGACGAGACCGTGTTCCGCCTTGAGGTGCTGATGAAGCGCTGCGGGATGACCCCGGCGAGCAGACGTTCGGTTTCCACGGTGAGGGATCTCATGGCGACGTCGGAGAGGCCCGTGGTGTGCGCGGAGCTCCCGGACGGGAGACTGGTGACGGGGAGGGCTTCCCCTCTTCTCACGGCGTCGTCCGCGATGATACTGAACGCGCTGAAGGTGCTTGCGGGGATAGACGATTCGGTGCTGCTGATCTCCCCCGATGTGATCAGATCGATGCAGAGGCTGAAGGTGGAGTACCTGGGCAACAGGAACCCGCGCCTGCACATAGACGAGATGCTGGTGGCGCTGTCCATAGCTGCGAACACGGACCCGGTGGTGGAGAAGGCGTTCTCCATGCTCCCGAAGCTGAGGGGGAGCGACGTGCACTCGTCGGTGATCGTGTCCGCCGTCGATGAGGGGCAGTACAGGAAGCTCGGGATGTACCAATCCAGCGAGCCGGAGTATCAGACCAAGTGCCTGTTCCATTGGAACGCCTGAACCGTCCGAGGGGGAGAGACCCCCCGGA
>CAVIUM010000086.1:0-6889 GCA_963645865.1 Lachnospiraceae bacterium | reverse complement strand
ACGTCCCGGCGGTCAGGATGATCATCCCCGGGATGGAGGTCTGGACCATGGACGGCGACAGGGAGGGTCCGAGGCTCAGGGGGATGTGGCCCCCGTCGAGATGATCGGACGGAGCATCCCTGCCCGGCATCGAGCCAGATGCCTCCAGGATGCACGTATGGAAAAACCTGGGAAGCAGAAAACTGCACGTATGGAAAAACCTGGGAAGCAGAAAACTGCACGTATGGAAAAACCTGGGAAGCAGAAAACTGCACGTATGGAAAAACCTGGGAAGCAGAAAACTGCACGTATGGAAAAACCTGGGAAGCAGAAAACTGCACGTATGGAAAAACCTGGGAAGCAGAAAACTGCACGTATGGAAAATGTCGAGGTGTCTGATGTCTGCGATTGGGTCGAACGGTTCCCGCGTAACGTCCGGGAAGGGATGCTTCAAAGCCGTCGGATTTGACATGGACGGGACATTCATGAAGACCCGTGTGGACTACGTCCGTCTTAACGATGCGGACCGCACGGTACTGGAGTGTCACGGGGTCCCTTTCGACAGCATCGATTTCGGGGGCAGGACCAAAAGGCTCAGGGCGCCCATCAGGGATTGGCTCCAGGCCAACGGTCGCGCTGACGAGTGGCCGGGAATCTACCGGGAGATCGAACAGCTCACGCTGGAATGCGAATGCGAGTTCGTCTCGGAGGCGGTTCCTTTCCCGGGTTCCGTCGAGTGTCTCGACATCCTGCGCAGGAAAGGCCTCAAGGTGGGGATATTGACCCGTGGCGGAAGGGAATACGCCCGCAGGGCTCTGGGTCCGCTATTCGACGAGTTCGACGTGGTCATGGGCAGGGACTACACATTCTACGACGATGCGAAGCCGTCGCCCGTGGCGATGCGCCAGTTCGCCACGGAACTGGGGGTTGAACCCTCCGATATCATGTACGTCGGGGACAACATCACCGATTGGCAGTCCGCGCATGATGCGGGGGCCTCCTTCGCAGGCGTCCTGACGGGATCCTGCACGAGGGACGATTGGGTGGCCGCCGACCCGGACATGCTGATCATCGAGCGTGCCGGGGACATCGTCCGGTACGTTTGATCGTCAGTCGTGTCTGGTGTTGAAGAAGTAAGGTTTTTCTTCACTTCTTCGAAGAAGTAAACCTCCGTCCAACTTCATGATGGAATGGGCCGAGTCTGATCGAGAAAAGGTAAGGTACCGTCCGGGGACGGCGAGTTTGTCCGGGGCCCCGGAGGGCCCCGGTATGATCACTGGGTTCCATCTCCCAGCTTGTGAACCCTGTCGAGACCCTTGATGTGCTCGAGATCCTCGTATCTGAACCTGGCGAGGTTCTTCTCGAAGGTCTTGTCGGCGGGGAAGATCTTCTTCATGATCTGCATGAGGGCGCTTCCCATGGACATGAGCGACTTGTTCATGTCGACTCCGAACCTGGTCATTCCGCAGGTGACGTGACCGGGGTTGACGACGTCGTGGGGGTCCAGGACGGTCTTGAGCTCCCTTGTCTTGTCGGCGGTGTCATGGTTGTGGATGACATCCATGGCCCAGGCGAAGAACACTCCGAACCCGGTGGACCTGCCTCCGTACCTGGCGGCGACGTCGCCCAGGTAGAAGTTGAATCCGAAGGACAGCATCCCGGTCAGCAGCTCGTCGTCCTTGAAATAGTAGGGCATGAACAGGGCGGTCCCCCTGTCGACGAGGACTCCGATGACTCCTCCCGCTTCCATCTTCATCTCCTCGAATCCGTGGTAGCAGTCGTCGGTGAACTCTCCCCAGTTGACGGTGGGCACGATGACCTCGGCGGGGATCTCTCCGACACCGACCTTCCTGGCCCTGAACTCGTAGCACCTCTCCTCCCACTCGTGCTCGGCGATCTCGTTGGCGATCTTCCTTCCGCCGGCGGCCTCGGCCATGGCGGTGAGGGCGGCCTCCTCGAGGTCGTTGTGCTTCTCGTCCCCCTGGACGGTGACGAGCCAGAGGTTCTTCACATCGGGGGCGTGGACGCCGGCCCTGTGCTGGTTCTGGAAGTGGAGGTAGTCGGACCATGCGACGTGCAGGGGCCTGACGGACGCGTTGGCGACGAGGGCCTGCATGGGTCCGTTCATGTCCTTCAGAGCGTCGAATTCGTAGGCGAGGCACCTGACCTGTCCCATGGGGTAGATCCTCATGGTGAAGGTGGCGATGAATCCCAGGGTACCCTCCGCTCCGGAGAAGAACTGGTTCAGGTTGAACGAGGCGCGGTAGGATCCGAGGTCGTTCCATCCGGTGGTGACGACGGATCCATCGTCCACGATGACCTCGGCGTTGAGCACGTTCTCCCTGGCGGAGCCGTACTTGTAGGAGCCGATACCCATACCGTTGGTGGAGTACCAGGCGCCGATGGTTCCCGAGGGGAACGAGGAGGGGTACGATCCGATGATGTAGCCCTTCTTCATGCAAGCTTCGAGGAGGTTCTTCCACGTGCATCCGGCCTGGACCTTCACGTACATGCTCTCCTCGTTGATCTCGACGACCTTCCTCATCTTGGAGGACATGTCGAGGACGATTCCGCCCGCGGTGGGCATGCATCCGCCCAGTCCCCAGGAGGCGCTGCCCCTCGGGGTCACGGGTATGCCGTTCTCGTAGGCGAGTGCGACGACCTCGGAGACCTGCTTGACGGTCTCGGGCCTGACGATGACGTCCGGCATGTTGTTGAATGCGAGTCCGGCCTCCTTGGGGAGGGGGGCCATGTCGTGGCTGTAGAGGACCTTGTCCATGCCGCTGGTGGAGACGTTCTTGTCCCCGACGATCGCTTTCAGTTTGGCGATGATGGCGTCGTCGACGGTCCTGGAGAGCTTGGGCTCCTGGACCTTGGCTCCCATGAACCCGCCCTCGATCCTCTTGATGAACGCCTTGGTGGCCTCGTCCCTGTACCTGCTGGGGCACCTGAGGCTGGACCTTCCGCCGTATTCCTCGGCCTTGTCGGACGCGAGGTCGTACTTGTCGTCCCCGACATCCCCGGTCAGCTTGACGCAGACGGTGCTCCTGTCGGCGACGTTCCCGGCGATATTGAAGTCGGCGACCTCCTTGACGGACGCGATGAACGCGTCCATGTCCTTGAGGGGGATGTACATGGTGGGCGCGGTGGGGCACACGCAGGCTCCGACGGCGATGTTCCCGAACTTGTCGTCCGCGACGGACTGGTCGGCCTTGGTCGCTCCGACGTCGGCCATGATGGCGTCGGTCATCTCGATGTCGAGGTCGACGAACTGCTCCTCGCCCTGGAAGGCCAGGACGGCCAGGTTACCGTTGAAGGAGATCTGGAGGGGCTTGACGGAGGGCTCGTGGGCGATCCTGACGAAGGCCTCCTGCATCTTGCCGGTGTCGGGGAGCTCGTAGGCGACGGCCTTGGTGACTCCCTTGGGGTGGATCTTGAAGGTGACCTCGGAGACGATGGCCAGCCTGCCGGTGGACGCGCAGATGGTCTGGATCAGGTTGTATCCGCTCATGTAGTAGCCGATGTCGTCGAATCCGGTGACCAGGAGGCCTCCCTCGGCGTCGATGGCGCAGACGTTGTAGACGGCGTCCTTGACGGTTCCGTACTTGTAGGAGCCGATGACGGACTCCTCGGTGTAGATCCAGTCCTCGATGGTGGGGTCCTCGCCTGCGGGGCGGAGTCCGAGGGTGAATCCGGCCTCCTCGACGGCGTCGATGACCGCTTTCATCTTGCAGCCGGCCTGGGCCTTGACGGTCATGTGGACGGTGTCGAGTCCGATGATGCCGTTCATGGCGGACATGTCGATGAGGACGGCGCCCTCGGTGTGGGTGCCCTTCCTGGAGAGGGGGGACACGGACACGCCGTGGGAGATGACGCTGGCGACGGCCTTGCTCAGGTCCTCGTTGTTCGCAGGGGTGATGATAACGTTGTTATCCTCGCACTTGATCTTCGTGCTCCCGATGAGGGAGGCGACGTGCTCGATCTCCTCCTGGGAGATCTGTTTCTCGCCGTTTACGCATTTCATGAGTGATGAACCTCCGCATACGCGGTGCTTCTGGATGCGCGAAGACGGTCGCGTGTTATAAGGGTTTCCCGCTCGGAAAAGAAATGAGATTATATGAGACCAGGCCGGCGGCCTCCGAGAGTCTGGCAATGGAATCGGGATCGGCGCGGAACAGGTGCGTCCGGCATCTGCAGTCGGAGCATCCGAAGCCCTCCACCGAAGGCTCCATCCCGCACTCCTCCGCCATCCTCGCGAGTTCGCATTCCGGTACATAGTCGGGATAGGATTCCAGCGCGCGGACGTCGTCCGCCACGGTCGTGAGGTAATCCGCGTGCCACTTCAGCACCTTGTCCTTAGACAGGTGCCTGCGCAGCCTCTGGTCCAGTCCGCCCATGGCGCTGCCCACGTAGCAGTAGGTACCTTGCGGGAAGAAGAAGGTCCCCAGGGCCCCGACGCGGATCTCCCGGTCGGAGCCCAGGTCGATCAGGAGGACGTACGTCCCTTTCCTGACCGTCATGCGGTACCGCGTCTCCGGTCCTCGTCCTCGACCTGCGAGCGCGTCCTTATCCTGATGACGACGCTGCTGTCGTCGATCTTCGAGGGGGAGATGTCGGCGATATCCCCGAGTCTGCGTCCGTACACCACGACGTTCTCCAGGTACTCCCTGTGCTCGGCGTACGGAATCTTGATCCTCAGCCCGTCCAGGTGCAGCACCATCGGGGCGGGCCTGAGGCACATGTCGATCGGTTCGTACCCCTCGAGTATCTGCTTGACCTCGGCGGGATGGACGAACAGGGGATCCTCCTCGAGGCTCCTCTTCTTGTCCTTCAGGATCCTCTCCATCGCATCGACGATCTCGTCGAGCTTGGCCCTCTCGTCGGGGGTCCTCATCCTGGACGCCTTGCGTCCCACTCCGGAGACGATGGCATCGCAGGTGTCGTCCACGCCCTCGGGCGCCGGACCGGACACCAGCAGCGTGGGCACGTGGATGTCCCTCATCAGCTCCGCTTTGGTCTCCACGCAGGTCTTGAAGTTCCCCATCATGAAGATGGCGCCGTCGTACTCGTCGATGACGCACCTCTCGGTCATGGAGATCTGAGAGGTCTTCTTGCCGCGTCCCCTGGCCATGCCCATGACCACGGTGACGGCCCCGTTCCTCCTGAGTATCTCCGCGATATCGCAGATCGGGTGGGGCATGTGGTGCCTCCCCAGGGTGGGTCCGATGACGGCGATCTCGGTCCCCGCCAGTGGGACGTTCCTCACTTCCCCTCCGATGTCCCTGCAGACCGCTTCCACGGCCTCGCGGTCCTCCTCGGGGACGGACATCACGACGCTGAGCATCTGGGAGCTGCGGTTCTTCTGGAGCACCACGCCTCCCACATCCTCGATTATCTCGTACAGCTCGTCCGAACGGTACACTCCGCCGTCGTACATCAGCACCTCAAACATCGGCCGAACCTCCCATGTCCTCGTGTTCCCTCACGCCTTCGGCTATCATCTCGGGGAGGAGGATCTCCTCGGTGGCGACGACCGTCACAACATTCCCGGTGATGAGCGTCTTCCTGTTCTTGATGCCCTCCGGCATGGTCCTCCAGATCGCCCCGACGATCTCCCTCATGTCCTCCTCGCCGGACGACACGATAAGGGCCGAAACGTCGGCCTCTTGGGCGCCGTTGACGTTCAGATCGAATCTGGTCTGCTGCTCGACGGCGGATCTCCCGTATCTTTTGAACAGGGCCTGCAGGATATCCGGGGCGTAGCGCTCCTCGGTGATGGTCACGTGGACGCCTCCCACATCCGTCCTGACGTTGCAGACGTCCCCGACGGTCTTGGGGCCCGGTGCGGCCTTGAGCACGATCGAGAAGACGAACAGCGGGACGTCCGGCCTCAGGACGAGCCTGACCCTGTCGATGAGGACGGCCTTGTCCAGGTCGCCCATGATCTCGTCGAACAGCTTCTCGTATGCGGCGGTGCCGTAGGGGTCGTCGCCTGCGATCTCTATCTCCATCGGCATCCCTCACAGGAATCCGGAGCTCAGGAGAGCCCCTCCGACGGCGCCGATGTACTGGGAGTCGGGCGGGACGATGGGCTTCTCGCCGAGGACCTCGCCGACCTGGGTGACCAGACCGGATATCAGGGATGTTCCCCCGACCTGGATGATCGGGTGCCTGACGTCGATCTCCTGGAGCTGCTGCTCGTACACCTGCTCGGCGACGGAGTGGCACGCGGCGGCAGCCACATCTTCGAAGCTCTTCCCCTCCCCGAGGGTGGTGACCAGGTCCTGGATACCGAAGACGGAGCAGTAGGAGTTCATCTTGGCGTTGCGCCAGTCGCCCCTGTCGGCCAGCGCCCCCAATTCGGTGACGTCGATCTTGAGCCTCTTGGAGGTCATCTCGAGGAACCTGCCGGACGCTCCGGCGCAGATGCCTCCCATGGTGAAGTTGTCCGGCACCCCGTCCCTCACGGTGATGGCCTTGTTGTCCATCCCTCCGATGTCGATGATGGTCGCCTCGCCCCTCTGCTTGTCGGCGAGCCAGACGGCCCCCTTGGAGTTGACGGTCAGCTCCTCCTGCACCAGCTTGGCCTTGAAGTGGTCGCCGAGGGTGAACCTGCCGTACCCCGTCGTTCCGATGGCCTCGATGTCCTTCATCTCGACGCCGGCCATCTTCAGAGCGTTGTTCAGAACCTGCGTGGCGGATGCGACGACGTCCCCGGACGGGGTCCAGTCCTTCCCGATGATCTTGTTGTTCTCCATCACGACGGCCTTCGTGGTCGAGGATCCGGAATCCAGGCCCACGGTGAGGCCGGTCTGCCTCTCCCTGGCCAGGAGCTCCTTCCTGGAGACGATGGTGACCAGCGCCTCCATCCTGGTGAGCAGCTGGGACGCCTTGAGCCTCTCCGTGAAGG
>CAVIUM010000085.1:0-7201 GCA_963645865.1 Lachnospiraceae bacterium | reverse complement strand
TTCGGCGAAGGCTACGCCGCCGTCGAGCTGAACCACTTCTCCCTGTACTACATCGCGGAGACAGCGCAGGAGTCCGAGAACAACACCGTCCTGTACGTCGCCATCGCCGTCATCGTCATCGCGATACTGGCGATCGCCGGGTTCGCGATGTACAAGAGGAAGACCGCTTGAACAAACAGGAGGGGCCTCCATACCCCTCCATTATGATCCGTGCCTTTGACACGGATTACAAAACCCAGGGGGCCCGAGGCCCCCGCACTCTTCTACTGGGAATAGCAGGTTGAGGGCGATGGGCATTCCGGATTCAGGGTCCATCGCCGAGAGGGTCCGGGTTTCGGACCTATGGCCCTCGTGATCGACGTGCTCGCGGATATCAGGCACCGCCGATCGAACCGTTCGCCCGGGCCCCTTCGCGGGCCGCTCCCATCGCCTGTAGTTATCCGGATCGAAAGGCTTCCCTGCGACGCAATCCTTCACCGCCCTGTCTATCAGGTCCACGAACTCCTTGTCGATGGAGGGCTTCACCTGCGGTCCTCCGCGGGGATGGTCGATCCTCCACATCCTGGCGATGGCGCAGGTCGCGATGCAGTAGATCGCGATGTATCCATCCGTCCTTCTCAGGAACGAACGCGGTCTCCTCGAAGGGAGCCAAGCGTAGTACCTCACCCACTTCGGCCCGTACATGGCATCGTGGATGTCCTTCCCGTACGCGCTCCTGCAGTATGCATCCATGGCCTTCAGGCTGTATCCGATGATTCCGGCGGTCTCCTCCTCCCTGCCCTCGCAATACTTCCCGTTGACGCGGATCAGGGTCGCGACCTCCTCCCGAGGGAGTTCCGGCAGCGGCACCTCCGAGAGATAGCGCTGCGCATCGAACCAATCGAACCTTCCGGACGCTTCGGCGATCGGATCGTCGGGCCTGTGGGCATTCTTGATGTCGATGATCGTCTTCCTCACCAAGACCTTCAGATCGGCCTCCTGGAACGCATGGATCAGATCCTCCATCCTCTCAGTCGCCGATCTCCAATCCTCCCTGTCGGCCAGCTCCGCCAGGTACAGCCATACGTATCCCCTCGATGTCGGTTTCACATCCCCTCTGTCGCACGCGGACCTCCAGCTCAGATACCATTCGAGCTGTTCCTCGGTCAGGGTCTTGAAGGTCGGCCACGGATTGTCGCATGCGATGGGGATCGTCCTCCCGGGGTCGACTCCGCGGTACCTGTCCGCATCATCCCAGAACGAGTCCCCGGGGAGCACGTCGGGGCCGTCGGGGAACATGCCGGGTTCCGCGCTCCAGTACATGCCACTGTCCTCATCCCCCGGTTCGGAGCCGTCGACCTTCGATAGGTTGTAGTTGATCTCCTCCGAGACCGGTTTCCCGAAGCCGATCCATTCCGCCCATGCCGCCATCTCGGCGTGTTCCGGATCCTTCGGATCGGCGAGAATCCTCAGCAGGTCCGTGTACCCGTCGGGTCCGCCGCAGTCCTCCGGGGGCGACCTGCCCTCGAAGGATTCGAGGGTCGGATACGGCAGATCGTAGTCCGGGACCTCGCCCTCGAAGGTCACCAGGTGCCTCCATTCGTCCCCCAGGTCGTAGGTGTACTGGATCGTCTTCCCGCGATACTCCGAGAGGAGGGTGTCCTCGTCCCTGTACCTGTCCAAGCCGAACTCGTCCCCGTAGTCCGTGATGATCAGCACGTCGTCCTTCCCCGGGTTCATGACGACGCCGATGATGTGCTCGTGCCCCTCCCACCAGTCGAATGCGGCGTTCAGGGCCAGGGACAGGTCCCTGAAAGTGAAGGTGTCCGGCACGAGGATCGTGCGCACGCAGGACGGCTCGATGTCGATCATGTCGGCCTTGTAGCGGTAGGCTCCCATGGACGGGGTGACGGCCCCGGAGGATATGATGCCGTCGGTCCTTCATCACGCCTGGAATCGGGCACATATTGCCGTCAATTCATCCGATGTTTCACAATATGTTGATTTTCTATTTTTTACAGATTTTACGAGAATGTAAGCTTATATACCCGAACCGCTATGCCGAAAGCATGGAAAAATCCAAGGAATCCGTGGCCAACACGCTGAAGAAGGTCACTTCCATATCCCAGGTGGCGGACAGGTTCTCGATATCCCGTCCGACCCTTTACAAGTATATGGACTTCTTCGACAGGGGCGAATTCGACCGCATCCCCGAGAACATCCTCTCGTACTTCAGCGCCATGGCGAACGTCGGCGCATCCCCCGACGAGTCGGCGGTGTACCTCCTGGCGGAGGAGAAGCGCAAGCAGGAGCTCGAGAGGATCTCCAACCTGTCCGGGGACGAGAGCGGGATGGAGTACCGCGCCAAGGCCGTCATGGACGGGGCCCTCCGCGCGAAGGAGAGGAGCGTCCTCTCCTGGTCCGAGGGACCGTGCCCCTCCATCTGCTATCCGACCGACGACGGGGCCGTCGTGTTCATGAAGGATGTGCCCGGAGATGCTCAGGCATCGGTCGTCGTCTCCATCGTCGTCTCATCCGAATCCACGCCGATCGGCCGCTACACCCCCGAGGAGGGCATGATGTTCGTGAACATCTCCAACCTCCCCATCGGACCCGACTACGAATACACCGTCGAGCACGCCTGCGGAGGCCGCATCGCGTGCTCGGAGGCTCGAAAACTCGTCCTGGGGTGCAGGCAATGAGGTTCATGCACATCTCCGACCTCCACATCGGCAAGAAGCTGAAGGAAGCCTCTCTCGAAGAGGACCAGAGGTTCATCCTCGACCAGATCGTCCAGATCGCACGCGACGAGATGCCGGACGGCATCCTGATCGCCGGCGACGTCTACGATACGACCACTCCCACGGCCGATGCGGTCACCATGCTCGACTCCTTCCTCACCGACCTCACATCCCTCGGGATGCCGGTGTTCATGATCAGCGGGAACCACGACTCCCCCGAGAGGCTGGGATTCGGAAGCGCCATGTTCGAGAGGAACGAGCTCTACATCTCCGGGGTCTACTCCGGATCCGCCGACGTCCACACCGTCCGCAAGGACGGGGAGGAGGTGGATGTCTGCCTCCTGCCGTTCATCAAGCCCGCCGTCGCCCGCAGGGCGCATCCGGAGGACAGGATAGAATCGTACGGCGACGCCGTCCGCTCCGCGATTGCGCACACCGACCTCCCCGAGGGAAGGAGGAGGATCCTGGTGACCCACCAGTTCGTCGTGTCCGGAGGGGATTCGCCGAAGACGTCCGAGTCCGAATCGGTTTTCGTCGGAGGGACGGAATCGGTGGATGCATCGCTGTTCGATCAATTCGATTACGTCGCGCTGGGTCACATCCACAAGAGTCAAAGCATCGGAAGAGAGACGATCCGTTACTGTGGGACGCCCCTGAAGTATTCCAAGTCCGAGGTGAATGACACGAAGACTGTCACTTTCGTCGACATAGGCGATGAAGTGACGATCTCGGAGGTCGAACTGAAGCCTCTGAGAGACATCAGAGTTCTCAGCGGTCCTCTGGATAA
The DNA here is from genome assembly GCA_963645865.1 of Lachnospiraceae bacterium. Classification (GTDB taxonomy): domain Archaea; phylum Thermoplasmatota; class Thermoplasmata; order Methanomassiliicoccales; family Methanomethylophilaceae; genus Methanoprimaticola. Next base: position 3,694 of record CAVIUM010000085.1, on the reverse strand, counting down.
GATAATCGAGGCAGGAAAGGCGGACGAGGGAAGCGATGATTACGTCTATGTCGAGCTGGAGAGGGATGAGATCGATGCTCTCCCGAGGCTCAGAGAGGTCTATCCCAACGTCATGTCTGTGGAAATCATCGGAAGAAGGACGGAATGGGAGAGCGTCCCCGAAGGGGACGCCTCCGACTGGTCCCTGGACCCCGTCAAGGCGTTCGCCGACTTCTTCATGAGGAAGAAGGGCAAGGAGCTGACGGAATCCCAGCTGAGGATAGTCAAGGACTGCTTCGAGGACGGGGTGGTCGAATGAAGCCGAAGACGCTCACCGTGTCCGCCTTCGGACCTTACGGAGGGGAGTCGACCATAGACTTCACCGCCTTCGGGGGGAAGGGGCTGTTCCTCGTGACCGGAGACACCGGCGCCGGGAAGACCTCGATCTTCAACGCCATAACGTACGCCCTGTACGGGAAGACCAACGACGACCGCAGGTCGTCGGTGCTCCGCAGCGACTTCGCCGAACCGACCAGGCAGACGTACGTCACGCTCGTGTTCGATCATCGCGGGATCGAATACACCATCAGGAGGTCTCCGGAGCAGGAGCGCCAGAAACTCAGAGGAGCGGGAACGACGAAGGTCCCGGCCACCGCCGAGATCAGCTGGGACGGCGGGGTCATAACCAAGGACAGGGAGGTCACCGCCAAGGTGCAGGAGATCCTCGGCATCGAGTTCCAGCAGTGGATGCAGATCTCCATGCTCGCCCAGGGCGAGTTCAGGAAGCTCCTGAACTGCGACACCAACGAGCGCAACGCCGTGTTCAGGAGGATCTTCTCCACCGACGACATCCGCAGGTTCCAGGACAGCCTCGCCGCCATGGCGAAGGACACCCGCCAGGAGTTCCAGGCCGCCGAGAGGGAGCTGCTCGATGCGATGTCCCGCGCGGACATCCCGGAGGGGAGCCCGTACCGCCAGGACTTCGACGGGAAGAAGGGAGCGATCGCCAACGCGGAGGAGGTCCAGAACATGCTGTCCCTCCAGATGGGATTGGACGAGGGCCGCATGGCCGAGGTCGCCAGCAGGATCGGGTCGATCGACGCGTCCAAGGCGGAGCTCAACCAGGCTCTGGCGGACGCGAGGAACATCAACTCCCGCCTGGATGCGCTGGAGCAGGCCAGGGCGACGAAGGTCGGGCTGGAGGACGAGAGGCCCTCCGCCGACGAGGACGCCCGCATCCTCGGCGAGATAGAATCCGCCGTCAGGACGCTGAAAGCGCCGTCCTCGGCATACAGGAAGGCGCTCTCCGACCTGGAGAGGAACGTCAAGAGCATGGAGGAGGTCAAGCGCAGCGCCGTGGAGGCGGAATCGAGGTTCATCGACGCCGAGAAGGAATGCGCCGAAGCCGCGAAGCACGCGCCCAGGGCCAAGGAGCTGTCCGACAGGATCGCCGTGCTGGAGCAGCAGGCCGACCGCTACGGCGAGATCGACGAGCTGAAGGAGCATGCGGAGAGGGTCGAGGCACAGCTCGCCAGGCACGTGGCATACTGCAAGGAGGTCGAGATGAGGAAGTGCGAATACGAGCACACCGTCGCCGACCACAGGAAGTACCTGAAGGAGAACGAGGAGGCCTCCGCCGAACTGGAGCGCGCGCTCGGCGCGAGGAAGGAGGCGGCGGAGAGGATGGACGCCCTGAAGGCGTGCCTCCGCCTGATGGGGGAGATCCCGGAGCAGGGGAAGAGGCTGGCACAGCGCGAGGAGGAGGTGGCCAGGGCCATAGGGAACAAGGAGCGGATGCTCAGGGAGTACGATGAAGCGAGCTCCAGGTTCTTCGCGGCCCAGGCCGGGATACTGGCGCAGAGGCTGGAGGACGGGATCCCCTGTCCCGTCTGCGGTTCGGTTCACCACCCGTCCCCCGCCCCGATGCCCGGCGACGTCCCGACCGAGGACGAACTGGACGACATGAAGGGCAGGACGGACGCGGAAGTGGAGAGGATCCAGGACATGGTCCTGGAGCTGAACGGCCTCAGGGCCGACCACGCGAGGAGCCTCGAGGAGGTGCAGAAGCTGAGGGAGGAGGCGTCCCTGTCCGAAGGCGACGAGCCCGAGAAGGTGCTGGAGGCCGTCATGGCATCCATCGGGGACCTCGACGCGAGGATCGGATCGCTGAACAAGGTCGTGAAGAGGGTCGAGAAGATCCGTAAGGACTTCACCGCGCTGGACGAGATGGTCGCCAAGCTCCAGATCGAGCGCGACAGGAGCATCGAGAGGAGGGCGGCCCTGGAGGCCGACCTGGCGGCGATCAAGGGCAGACTGGAAGCCGGCACCGCCGGACTGGCCTACGGCTCCTCCGAGGAGTTGAACGGCGCCATCTCCGGGATGGCCCGGGAGAGGGATGCCATCCAGGACCGCATCGATTCCGCCTCCGCGAGGAGGGAGGAGTTGATGAACGAGCGCACCAGGCTCGCATCCGCCCTCGAGACGGCGGAGGCGGGCGTCGTCTCCCTGCAGAGGGAGACCGAGACGGCGCGCATCGAGCTGGATTCGGCCATGGAGGCCATCGGGATGGACGCATCGCGCGCAACCGACCTCCTCTCCATGGAGGATGAGATCCCGTCCCTCCAGGAGTCCGTGTCGTCGTACAAGGAGCGCTGCGCCTCCAACGCCGCGCTCATCGAATCGCTGGAGAGGGAGACGGCCGGCAAAGAGAGGCAGGACCTCGGGTCCATCCAGGCGAAGCTCGACGAGCTCGACCAATCCGAATCGGAGGTCCGCTCGGAGGAGAGCAGCATCACCCGCCGCAAGGTCGTCAACGAGGATGCCGTGTCCAGGATCCTGAGGGCCCGCGACAGGATGGCATCGCTCTCCGCCGAAGCGGGCGATTACATCGAGCTGTCCGAGGCCGCCTCCGGAACCACCGGGATCAAGCAGTCCTTCGAGGCCTACGTGCAGGCGATCTACTTCGCCAAGGTGCTGGACCACGCCAACCGCCGCCTCATGAGGATGACCGACGGGCGCTACAGGCTCATGGTCAGGGAGGAGGCCGCCGACCGCAGGTCCCAGTTCGGGCTGGACATCGACGTGATGGACAACTACACCGGGCGCAGGAGGCCGTCGGAGACGCTCTCCGGAGGGGAGTCGTTCCTCGCCGCGCTGTCCCTGGCGCTGGGGCTGTCGGACGCGGTTCAGAGGATGAGCGGAGGGGTCAGCATCGAGACGCTGTTCGTGGACGAGGGGTTCGGCTCGCTGGACCCCGAGGCGCTGAAGCAGGCGATATCGGTGCTGCTGCAGCTGAGCGACGGGGACTGCCTCATCGGGATCATATCCCATGTGGAGGCCCTCAAGACGCAGATCGACCGCAAGCTGCTGGTGCGGAACACTTCGGCAGGGAGCTCTGTGGAGATCGAGATCTGATTCGTAGCTCTGGGTTCCCGGGCCCGGCGTCGCGGAGAGCGCCGGTGCCCGATGCGGGTATCATTTCCCCCGGGGGTGTTTTCACAACTCTTTTTCGCCCCCCGGTCTCCGCACAGCGGGGTCCGGGCAACCGGATCCCGTCACCTCTTCTGTCGTTCGTTCCGACAACCACACTATCTTTAGGTCAAGAAGATAGTGTGGTTGTCGGGATTCTGTTCACGGAGCGATGAGGTCCATGATCCTCTGGATCGCGTCGCATGCGTCCTCGAACGGGATGTCCTTAGCGTAGGGGTACTTCTCC
>CAVIUM010000084.1:0-7256 GCA_963645865.1 Lachnospiraceae bacterium | reverse complement strand
AGGATGTTTCTTGCCGCATTGACGTCCCGATCCATCACGAGCCCGCAGTACGGGGACGGCTGAGTCACGCGCGCACCCGCGAAAAGGACATTTATATTGCGCCCGACTACGCTCCCCCGTTAGCCATGGCATACGATTCATCGACCATCGAGAAACGCTGGGAGGAGATGTGGAAGACCGAGGAGGTCTACCGCTTCGACCCCGCTTCGGACAAGCCCGTCTTCAGCATCGACAACCCTCCGAGGTACACCTCCGGACCCCTCCACCTGGGGCACGCCACCGGATACTCCCTCATCGACTTCGTCGCCCGCTACAAGAGGATGACCGGCCACAACGTGTTCTTCCCCCTGTGCTTCGATGTCAACGGGACCCCGATCGAGGTGAAGGTGGAGAAGAAGCACCACATCACCAAGCTCGACACCCCCCGCCAGGAGTACAGGAGGCTCTGCGAGGAGTACGCCAACGGGTTCATCGAGGAGATGACCCACCACTTCGAGATCCTGGGGGAGAGCATGGACCCCAGCATCTACTACCAGACCGACGCCCCGTACTACAGGCGCGTCACCCAGCTGTCCTTCGTGGAGCTGTTCAACAGGGGACTGGTCTACAAGGCCAACTACCCCGTCAACTGGTGCCCCGGGTGCATGACCGCCCTGGCGGACGCCGAGGTGGAGTACAAGGACAACGTCAACAAGCTCAACTTCATCAAATTCCAGATCGCCGACGGGAAGCCCGAGGATTTCGTCCTGATCGCCACGACCAGGCCCGAGCTCCTGTGCACCTGCCAGGCCGTCGCCGTCCATCCGGACGACAAGGCCAAGGCGGACCTCGTCGGGAAGGAACTGATCACGCCCCTCTTCGGAAGGAGGGTCAAGGTCATCGCCGACCCCAAGGTCCAGATGGAGTACGGGACCGGATTCGTGATGATCTGCACCATCGGGGACAAGGACGACCTCGAGTGGGTCATGAAGTACCACTTCCCCCTGGAGAAGGGGATCGACGAGCAGGGCAGGATGACCGAGCTCGCCGGGAAATACGCCGGGATGAAGGTCATCGAGGCCCGCGAGGCCGCCATCGAGGACCTGAGGTCCTCCGGCATCCTCGTGGACCAGAAGGACAACCCTCAGCAGGTCTCCATCTGCTGGAGGTGCCACTCCCCCATCGAGTACCTGCAGGTGCCCCAGTGGTTCCTCAAGACCCTGGACTTCAGGGAGAAGATCCTGGAGAGGGCCGAGGAGATCAACTGGCACCCCGAGTTCATGAAGACCAGGCTCAGGGATTGGACCAACTCCCTGGAGTGGGACTGGGTCCTGAGCAGGCAGAGGGTCTTCGCCACGCCCATCCCCGTGTGGGAGTGCGAGGACTGCGGGCACGCGGTCTGCGCCACATCCGAGATGTGCTACTGCGACCCGACCCTGGACGCTCCCCCCGTCGAGAAGTGCCCGAAGTGCGGAGGAAAGCTCATCGGATGCACCGACGTCTTCGACACCTGGATGGACTCGTCCGGATCTTCGCTTTACAACACGTTCTGGGGCAGGGACCCGGAGCTCCACAAGAAGCTGTTCCCCATGTCCATGAGGCCCCAGTCCCACGACATCATCAGGACCTGGGCGTTCTACTCCATCCTGAGGGCGGAGCAGATCGAGGAGAGCATCCCCTGGAAGGACATCATGATCCACGGGTTCATCATGGCCCCCGACGGCACCCCCATGCACTCGTCCATCGGGAATGTCATCGACCCGATACCCATCCTCGAGAATTACGGCGCGGACGCGCTGCGCTACTACGCCGCGACCTGCTCCCTCGGGATCGACCACGCCTTCCGCGAGAAGGATGTCGTCCGCGGGAAGAAGCTGTGCATCAAAGTGTACAACCTCGGACAGTTCGCCGGCAGGTACGTGGAGAACGCTCCCAAGGACATGCCGGAGGAGCTCAGGACCTCCGACAGGTGGATCCTGTCCAGGTATTCGGATGCGGTGAAGACCGTAACGGACTGTTTCGAGAACTACCAGTTCGACAAGGCCATGAGGGAGGTCGAGGGATTCATCTGGCACGAGCTCGCCGACAACTACGTCGAGATGGTCAAGGGAAGGACCGACGAAGCGGTGAAGTACACCGTCGCCACCGTCCTCCTGGGCAGCCTGAAGATGCTGGCCCCGTTCATGCCCCACGTCACCGAGGAGGTCTACCAGAGCCTGTTCAGGGAGTCCGTCGGGATCCGCAGCATACACCTGACGTCCTGGCCGGAGCCCGTCCTCGACGACAAGGAGGCCGAGTCCGCCGGAGAGCTGCTGAAGGAGGTCCTCGCGGGCATCCGCACCTGGAAGTCCGAGAAGAAGATCGCCCTCAACGCGCCCCTGGCGATGGTCGAGCTGGTCGGATCAGACGCCGCGAAGCTGGAGTCCGCCAAGCAGGACATCCTGGAGACCACCAAGGCCTCCGAGGTGAACATCGCTCCCGAGGCCAGGCTGACCGAGGAGATCGTGGGCATCAAGCCGGTCCACTCCAAGCTCGGACCCGCGTTCAAGGCCCAGGCCAAGGCCATCGTCTCCGCCGTCGCCGCAATGGATCCCGCCGAAGCGGCCGCGAAGCTCGCCGTCGGGCCCCTCACCGTGGAGTGCGACGGGCAGTCCGTGGAGATCGGCCCGGAGTTCTTCGAGATGGAGAAGCGCCTGATGCTGGACGGCAGGGCCGTCGAGACCCTCCAGATCGGGAACGTCCTGATCCTGATCGAGCAGTGAGCATCATGCCCCGTCCCTCCGGGGACGGGGCGAAACATCACCCCGGGACATCCCGGGATTCTGAAGAATTGAAGGTGCCGGCATAACCCCGCCGGCGGGGGTCGGCCCCATCGGGGCCTCGATTCTAGAATCACTCCTTGCAGCAGCACTTGCAGGAGCCGTACTTCTTCTGGTAGCCGTCCATGGCCGCCGCGACGAGCTTCTCGGCCTCCGCCTTTCCGACGGTGCCGTTGATCTCGGTCTTCTTGTTCTCCAGGGCCTTGTAGACGCTGAAGAAGTGGCACATCTCGTCGACCAGGTGCTTGGGGAGGTCCTCGAGCTTCTGGACGTCCTTGTAGTCGGGGTCTCCCTCGGCGACGGCGATGATCTTCTCGTCGTTGTCCCCTCCGTCGACCATGAGGATGGCGCCGATCGGGCGGCACTGGACCAGGGTCAGGGGGGCGATGGTCTCGGAGCACAGGACGAGGGCGTCCAGGGGGTCGCCGTCGTCGGCGTAGGTCCTGGGGACGAACCCGTAGCTGGCGGGGTAGTGGGTGGAGGTGGACAGGATCCTGTCGAGCCTCAGCATCCCGGTCTCCTTGTCGAGCTCGTATTTCGTCTTGCTCCCCTTGGGGATCTCGATGACGACGGTGAAGCTCTCGGTGGTGACCATCTCCGGGTCGATATCGTGGAAGATGTTGTTCATGGTGAATCCTCTTGGCGACCGCATCCCCTCCATGACCTTATACTTACGCCAATCTCGATGAGCGCATAGAAACATCGGGTATGAACGGCTTTCTCATATGTCTGAGGAATCTGATACGGATAGGTCTGGAACCGTCTCAAACGGGCTTTTTTTCAGCTTCTCATCTTTGACTTACGATTGGGGATATATCAATCATTCGGGATATGTTAAATATACGACAGAGCTGTTCTTTCCTATCCTGATAAGACCCGTAGGATAGGTCACCTTTTGGTGGCCATTAGTGCCTACGGGCAATGGATAATTCTTGAAGAATTCTGAGATTCCCGCTTGAGATGACAGGTTCGATTCTTGGGCGCGGGTTATTGAAAACAACTCTCGCCGCATACGACAGTTCTGACGATTGCGACTTGAGATTCAAATACCATACGCCCATTCCCACCCCCATGGACCAGAAGACCAACCCCATGAGGCATTTGGACAAGCTCGGGATCCGTTACGAGACGCACTACTACGGCGACCAGCCCCTGTCGGGGATGGACGTGGCCCAGTCCATGGGGGAGGACCCCCGCGAGACGTTCAAAACCCTGGTGACGGAATCGAAGGAGCACAGGTACTACGTCTTCCTGGTCCCGGTCACCGGCGACCTGGACCTGAAGAAGGCGGCCGCCAGCGTGGGGGAGAAGTCCCTGTCGATGATCAGGTCGAAGGACCTGCTGTCCCTGACCGGGTACGTGCACGGCGGATGCTCCCCGCTGTGCCTCAAGAGGCCCATGAAGGTCACCATCGACGCCACCGCCGAGGGTCTGGAGAGGATCTATTTCAGCGCGGGGAAGATCGGATACCAGATCGAGATGTCCGTCTCGGACCTGCCGAAGGCGCTGGATTTCCAGTTCGCCGATATCAGGAAGCCCCTGCAGGATGCATAATCTTGAAATCGGACAGCGGAGGTCGGGACGGCATGGCATCCGAGCCGGATACGGGAGCGATCGAGCGCATCATGAGGGAATCCGGGCGCAGGGTCCGGGAGGACCATGCGTTCACAGTCAGCACCAAGGGCACCCGCGAGAACCTGGTCACGTCCGCCGACGTGGAGAACGAGAGGTTCCTGAAGTCCGAGCTCACATCCCTCCTGCCGGGATCGGCGTTCATAGGCGAGGAGGGGGACGAGGCCTCCCTCCACGATTCCGAATGGGCGTGGATCGTCGACCCGATCGACGGCACGGCCAACTTCTCCCGCGGGATCCCGATGTGCGCCGTATCCGTGGCGCTGTTCAGGGACGCGGAGCCGTACGCGGGGTTCGTGCTGAACCCCTTCACCGACACGCTGTACAGCGCGGTCGTCGGACGCGGGGCGTTCAAGGACGGGAGGCTGATCCGCGTATCCGACAGGTGCTTCGCGGACAGCATGCTGAGCACGGCGTACTGCTGCTACGAGAAGTCGCTGGCCGGACCCTGCTTCGAGGTGAGCGAGATCCTGTACCCGAGGATCAACGACATCCGCAGGATCGGCACGGCGGCGCTCGAGCTGGCGCTCATCGCCGAGGGCGCGGGGGAGCTGTACTTCGAGATCCGCCTGTCGCCGTGGGATTACGCCGCGGGATTGACGATCCTGAAGGAGGCCGGCGGATGCTACGCGGGGATCGGGGGCGATGTGTCCTTCGACGGTCCGAGTCCCGTCCTGGCGGCTAATTCCGGGGGGAATCTCGAGGAGCTAGGGGAGGTCGTCGGGAGGGTCTTCGGTGGGAAGAGGCCTTACCGAGGTCATCCCCTGAATGCGGACCAGAACTTCTTCCGCGAACCGTACTTCCTGCGGAGTTCCTCCATGTACTTCGAGTGCGGAACGCTCACGTTCTCGGATCCGCGGATGAACGGAGGGGGTTCGATGGCCTTCATCAGGTCGACGCCGTCGTCTATGGAGATGGCGCCCCTGTCCTCCTCGATGTCTTCGCGATTGATGATGGTATCTATTGCCAGTGATGTCTGACATTCAGATGCCTTCTGCTGCTTTGATGTACCTTTTTCCCGCTTCGGTGATGGTATACTCGGGCCATGAAGATCCCTCCACGGGAGTGATTTTCAAGAATCTTCCTGATTCCAGGTCGTATATTCTTTTGCGGTTCCTGCCATCAAGCATCATCGCATGAATCCGGTATTCGTCACCTGTTTCGATCACCCTTAGAATATCGACACTCGATAGGTCGTACTCCGCATCTTCGAAGGATTCGATAGTGATCGGCCTCACCTCCTTCTTTTTGTGACGGGACGGATCGTGCAATATCCTCATGGGTCTGCGCCTCTGAATCGTATTATCTATCATATCTATTAATATTTCACCATCTGTTGATGAACATGTGTTCAATTGCTGAAGGTGATGTCATATCTAATGAACTAAAATCAACTGATGTGTGGTGACCCGATCGCGGACCTTCAGTCTATCCGATACGGCCTCCAGCTTTCGAACCAATCCTGATCCGTCCCTTTTCGGTAGGAGGCGCACGCTTATCCGTCCCCGGCGCGATTGCGTATCATGGCTCAAGACAAGGAAGCCGGAGACGGCATGATGTGCGGAGGGGGACGCTCCTTCTGCGAGATGTACAGGGAGATGGGGGACTACGCCCCGGACACGCTCAGGGCGATCCAGAAGCTGGATCCGGCCCTGGTCGACACAATCAGGGTGATGGACAGGACGATGGTCAGCGACGGCGCCCTCGACAGGAAGACCAAGAGGCTCATCGCGCTTGCCTGCGTCGCGGTCCGCATGTGCGACGACTGCGTCTATTCGCAGGCGAGGGTCGCCAAGAACTACGGCGCCACCAAGGAGGAGATCCTGGAGGCCATCAACGTGGCCGTCCTGACCGGAGGGGTCCCCAGCTGGTCAGCCGCCAAGGGCGGGATCCAGAAGCTGTTCGACGAGTGGGACGACGAGTGACCGTCGGTCTTCGAGGACGGGCCGGTACAGGCGCTTGACGAGGTATGTCGCAGCGAACGCGCACAGGATCCCGACGACCGCTCCGGCGATCACATCGGTGGGCCAATGGACGCCGAGGTAGATCCTCGACAGTCCGACGAGGCAGGCGAATGTCACGGCGGCGATCCCGGCGCGCCTGTCCCGCAGGAGGATGCACACGGCGGCTGCGAACGACGATGCCGCATGGCCGGACGGGAACGATGCGGTGGTCGGAGGATCGACTATGAGCGACAGGTCCAGGATCTCGAAGGGCCTCGGACGGTCGATCAGGGGTTTGAGCAGCAGGTCCGTGACGACGTACGCCAGCGCTATCGAGACGATGACGGCCATCCCCGTGGATCTCCAGCTCCTGGAGCAGGTCATGACGAATGCGAGGATGAACCACAGGGCCGCGTGGGTGGCGAGAAGGGTTATCGCGACCATCGGGCCGTCGAGGAGCGGAGACGCTCCCCGAACCCATTCGATGATCCCCGCCTCGGACATACGGGCGGGATTGCGCGCATCGGATATCAGGGGTGCGGAGAAAGAGGAGGCGTCCGGAGGAGAAACCCTTCAAGGGATGGGCGGACCTGCCGACGAATAGCGTCAGCGAGAGTCGGCACGTCCGCGCATCCACGGGACTGAACATGCACCGGCCACCTGCACGGCCGCATCTGGTGCATGCTTCGCCCCACCGCAGATGTATCGCTACATCTCCTCCGGGACACCATGCGGAATCAGGTTTGAGCTTGTTTCCTGCTGTTGTAGTATTCCGAGGGGATTTTAGACCACCGTGTCGGTGATCCAATTCTGTGGCGACCGGTGAGATCCCACGATTCACAGCTCCGGGCTGAGGCCGCGGCCCCCGCGGCGCAGGATGTTG
>CAVIUM010000083.1:0-7289 GCA_963645865.1 Lachnospiraceae bacterium | reverse complement strand
GTACAGGTCGGTGATCCTCGAAACGGTGAGGTCGTCCGCATCCCAATACCCCTTGTCGACGGCATCCATGAGGTCACCAAGGATATCGCACAACGCGCCGGGATTGCAACCGGATATCCATTCCCTCGTCCTCCTGTCGAACACGAACGACTCCGCCACGACGTCGAACATCCAGGAACTGGTCGCACCTTCTATCGAGCCCCATCTGAGCAGCCTCTCGACCAGTCTGGACACCTCCGCCGCACCGCTGAATCCGTGGGGCGTGAGGCATCTCAGCCACATGGGGCTCATCACCCTGGTACGTATGAACAGGGACACCTCCTCGCGGACGTCGCGGACCCTCGGACGATACGGATTCCTCATATCGGCCATCAGCACCCTGGTGCCGGTCCCCGCATCCTTGATCTCGATGCCTCCGATAAAATCCGAGGAATCCGAAAGGACGAGGTCCGGATCCCTCGACCGCTTCAGCAGCCTGGGCATGGAACGCCAGCAATCATCGGGGACGATGCCACTGACGATATCCGAGGCCAACCTGTCCCTGACGATCCTGTTGTACTCCTCGGTCGCGTCGCCCTCATCCAGCTTCGAAATGGCGTCCATCCCCCGCTCGAACATCTCGAAAGTGTCCCTGAACAGGTCCACCACTGCCGAGGAGACGGAGAGCCTCACATCGATCCTGGGCCTGCCCAGTTCCTCTATCGGTATCGGAACAACCTCCGACAGCCGACCCCCGTAGGTCCCCCACACCGGACGAAGGCCCACGAGACTCATCGCACAGGCGATATCCGAACCGGAATTGACCACCGTGCTCCCACCGCTGACCACCACGACAACACTGCGGGGATAACGGCCGTCGGTGGCGATGGATTTCTCGACTATTCCCTCGGCGAGAGCGCATCCCGCCCTCCATCCCGCCTCGGTCGGAATCCTGGACGTGTCCGTCGAATACAGGTTGGTCCCTGTGGGAAGCACGTCCGCGCGACCGAAGAATGGCGAACCGGACGGCCCGGGGATGACGTAACGTCCTTCGAGGGCATCCATCAGGGAATCCATCTCGCGGGTGCATCCGCGTATCCTCGGGACCACCGTCCCGCAAGCGAACCGGACCACGTCCCTCACCGCTTCGGTCTGGTCGGCCATGGCCGAACAGGACAGCCCTGGATCGAAATCCAGCAATGCCATCGACCCGACGATCGCATCCGCCTCATCTTCCTCGTCGGATTGTCTCGGATCGACAGCATCATCGATGGGATCGAGATGCGATCCGGCGATGGCCTGGATGAGGGACGGCGTGTTCCCGTTGGGATATTCGAGCGCCGAACGGACGGCACTCCTGAGTCTGCTCGCTCTCAGGGGCATTCCGAATACATGGAGTCCTTCCTCCGCCCGCTCGTTCAGAACGTCCGAGATGTAATCATATATGCGCGGGGCCTCGGCCTCGATGTCCGAATCCGACATCGCGCCGTTCATCGACAGGTCCTTCCACAGCCCCGTATCCTCCATGAGGGCCCGTATGCGCCCGATGCCGTCGATATCCAACGCTCTGCCGCGGGACTTGGAGTCTATGGCGTCCTGGAGACGGGCCTGTAGCTCCGATATCCTCGGATCGGCCTCCACACGGGAGACGGGGGGCATCATGTGGGAGACGAGGACCGCATGGGACCTGCGCTTGGCCACCAACCCGTTGGCGATGTCGTCGACCGCGAACGGATAGATCAGAGGCGTCGTCCCCATGAGGATGTCCGGCATGCAGCCGCGACCCAGACCGACGGTCTTCCCGTCGAGCCATTCCAACTCCCCGTGGTCCCCCATGTGCACGAGCGCATCGGCGCGGAACACGTCCGTGATCCACCGATAGAACGCGATGAACTCGTGGGAGGGCATGCGGTTGATCCCGTATCCGAAGGATGGTTCGATCCCAATGAAGACGTTGCCATCGAGAACCCCCGGCACACCGATGCTTCCGGCTTCCGATTCGACGGGACGTCCGTGGTCCGCCACGATCTTCTCCCTGATGAATCTCGGGAGTTCGGAGAACCAATCGGCGTACCGACCCGCGGACACGGGTGCCGGCGAGATGTAGCCGTCGGGCAAATCGGAAGCGCCGGCGCATACCGATTCGAGGAGCCTCGCCAGGGTCGCCTGGGATTTCGGAACGGCATCCACGGAGTACCCCCTCTTGGACATCGTTGCGATCACCCTCCTGAGGCTGCCCACCACGTCCAATCCCCTGGCGCTTCCGATGCGACCGCCGAACGAACGGTTCAGCACGATGGCCACCCTCGTCTCCGCTCTGGGCAGCCTTCTGAGCCTGCACCAAGCGAGGACCGAATCCGACAGACGCCGGAGCCTCTCCTCCGAGTATTCGTAATGGAGCTCGTTTCCCTCCCTGTGTCTGAAATGCGACGGGGGCGAGAGGATCTGCCCGTCGAACTCGGTCTGGACGACACTGACGGACAGCTCCGTCGCCGATAGCCCCTGCTCCTCCTCCCATTCCCTGACGGAGGTCAGGAACATCGGGGATTGCAGGACCGGCACCCCTGTGATCTCGAACGGATTCCCGTCGGAGCCGTCCATGATCCTCTGGGAGAAACCGCTGAACATGACTATCGCATCGACACGTGGCCTCTTCCCCTTCATGAAATACCGCTTGAACGTCCCATTGGCGCCTAATGCACCCACCGAGTCGCCCCTCACCGATTTCATGTACACGGGGAGCACGTCCGCCCCCGACCCCCGCAGCATCGAGATCAGACGGTCGACCGTTTCCAGGACCCTGTTGCTCCAGAGGCCGTGATTCAGGACCAGACCGACCGTGGGACGGGTTCCGTCCAAAGATGCCAGATACTGACGCTCCGTCATCTTGACGCCTGCCGGAATGTACACACCTTGAGCGGACGGGATATCGGGGCCCGGGACCTGTGTGCCGACACCTTTGAGCGTCTTGCATGCCCAGAGCAGCAGAGACGTGTAGTTCTTTACCCCTCCGAGCTCCAGATACACAGACAGATAATCGAAGGTCGATTCCGAATAAGGGAACAGATAACGGAACCTCTCGACCTCCGACGGGATCGTGCTGTACACGATCATCGGACAGCCTACGCGCGATACCTGCGCAATCAGCCTGGGGAGTTTGACGAAATAACCTCCGTCCCCGTGCATCCTCAGCACCACCAGATCGGCATGGCGGACTGCATCAGTGAGGTCCCTGAAACGTTCCTCGTCCGTGTCCAAAGCCTCGGAGTTCCCGCAGACCGCCTCTATCGAGACGTCCATCCATCCCAGACCCTTCGGGGCATCGGCGAAATCATCGGCATCCATGCACTCCGCCGCGATGTAGATGACTGATAGCTTGATGTCAGCCGCCTTGACGCCGTTGCCCGAATGAATCGCCCGCATCTGTCGCCTCCGTGAACGGTTGGAACAATCATCCAACGTCCGTACCTATACCTTTTTCGGAGGCATGACATGACGGACGAACCCCGTCCCGGATCGGAGATGCCGTCGTTCTGGATCCGCGGTGCGGGTGCGACGACGATCCGCATCCTCTTCGAGAAGCCCCTCGGTGTCGAGATACATGTCCTTGAGCGCTTCGCGGGTCTCCTCCGAAGCATCCCACAGCCCTCTGTCAATCGCTTCGAGGAGATCCTCCAGGATGTCCCTCAACGCGAACGGGTTGCTTTCCTCGATCCACCTGCGGTTCTCCTCGTCGAACAGGAAGCGCTCCGCCATCGCGTCGTACATCCAATCCTCCACGACATCGGATGTCGCATCCCACCCGTAGGCGTGATTGATGTTGTCGTGGACGAGATTCGCACCTACGAACCCGTGCTCCTTCAAACCCTCCAGCCACTTCGGGTTCAGCACCCTGGTCCTCAGGATGTAAGCGGTCTCGTGCTCCAGGTCGCGGGTCACGATCCTGTCCGGATCCGAACTGTCGCCTATGTAATTCACAGGAGCCTCCTTGCCGGCCGCCCTTATGACTGCGTTCATCCCGCCCAGATACGAGTATCCGTCGTCGGTGTCGATAAGATCGAACTCGCGATCGACCTGGTTCTTGACCGCCACATCCAGACCCTCCAGCCTCTGTCTGAAGAGTTTCGGCTTGGTCTCCCCGCGCCACTTCCTGCCGTACGCACTGCAACCGCACGAGATGTACATGTCCGCCAGATCCGAGACGGTGTCCCACTTCCTGGACTCGATCAGTATGTTCACGCCTGCGCCATGGGTCCCCGGCGGTTCACCGAACACCCTGATCAACGCATCGCTGCGGGCATCGGCGGGTGCCATGCCCTCCTCTATCATCGATGCTATGTCCTTCCTGAGATGCTTGCGTATGTAGTTGTCCTCGTCGGACTCGTCCAGATCGGCCACCATCTCGACGGCCTCGTCGATCAGCTGGAATAGATTGGGGAACGTATCCCTGAACAGACTGCTGATGCGGACAGTCACATCGATCCTCGGCCGACCCAGTTCGGCGCTCGGAATCACCTCCAATCCCGTGATCTTCCCGCCGACGGAGCCCCATGTGGGTCTCACCCCTAAAAGATACAAGACATAGGCGGTGTCGTCCCCGCCGGTCTTCATGGTGTCCACAGACCATACGACGATACCCACGCTCTCCGGGTACTGGCCTTCGCGCTCGATGTACGAACGGACCATATCGTCGGCCATCCTCACGCCCACCTTCCAGCTCTCCTGGGTAGGGACGGTCTCCGGATCCAGGGAGTAATAGTTCCTCCCCGTGGGCAGAAGGTGCGCGTTGCCCCTGGTGGGGGAACCGGAAGGTCCCGGAGGGATGTACGAGCCTTCCATCCCGCGTACCATGTTGGTGACCTCATCGGTTATCCCGCGTATGCCCGGCACAATCGAATCGCATATCAGACGCACCACGTCCCGCAGGTCGGAACCCTCCGGGAACCTCTCCCCGACGAGGGTCAGACACCTTCCGGGATCGAACCCCGCCTCATCCATCTCCGATATGAGGGCCATGACCTCCCCGTCGATGCGGTCCAGAACCTGCGAGTTCGCCTCACCGGTGATTGTGTCGACGGCATGCGGGGAATCCAGCAGGACATCCAAATCATGACCGAATGCTGTGGCCATCGCCCCTCTGAACGACGGCACCCTGCCGTTCCTCAGCCTCGTGAGACAGTAGACCATCTCGTCCATCAGCCTCCCCTCGGGCACGCGTCCGAACACGTGCAGACCGTCCGTTATCAGCCCGTCCTTCAGACCCGCGATGTAATCCGCGATCTCGGGGGCATGGGATGCGACCCCCTCCGCATCCGCGTCCTCGGGAATGCCGAGTTCCTTCCTCAAACTCCCCTCATCGACCAGACGGGCGATCTCCTCCGAGAGTTCGGAGGCCTTGCCGTCCTGCAGGGTCTGTCTGTAGAACAGATACTGCTGTATCTGGCCCTCCAGTTCGGCCGTGGCCTCGTAGGTGCCCGCACGGACCATCGAAGGCATCATATGGTCGACCAGGACGGATTTCTTGCGTCTCTTCGCGACTATCCCCTCTGAAGGGTCATCGATGACGTACGCATACAGATGGGGCATGTCCTCCATCATGATGTCCGGCGAGCATCCTGAGGACAGGGCGTTCCCCTTGCCCGGAAGCCACTCGCAGGACCCGTGCGTGCCGATGTGCACGTGGACGTCGGTGCCGAACACCCTGGAGATCCATCTGTAATACGCCATGTATTGATGCGGAGGGGAGAGGTTCGGGTCGTGGATCAGCTGCTCCGCCTTCTCGTGCTTCCCGCGGTTCGGCTCCAGACCGATGTAGATGTTGCCGTTGCGGACCCCGGGGACTATGAAATGCCCTCCATGGGTCATGATCTCCCCCGGAGGACTCCCCCAGTCCCTGCACACCCAATCGAAATGGGCGCCGTCGGCCTCCTCCGCCCATCCCACGTACGTGTCATTCGGTATCATATCCGCCGATCTGGATTCGATCTCGTCGTCCTGAACCCATTCCAGATCGTTGGTGAGAGCGGCAAGGAGCTCGTCGATGATCTCCTGTCCGTTCTCCGGGACATGGTCCAGCGTGTATCCTGCGTCGCCCATCGCCTTGATGATCTCGCAGAGGCTCTCCGGAGCATCGAGGCCGCCGGCCGCTCCGATGGATGCGTTGCTGAGAGTCCCCCCGTTCATCAGGAACGACACCTTCCGTTCCCGCACGGGCACCCGGTGCACCCTCGCCCAACGGACGGCCATCGATGCTATGCGATCGATGCGGTCGTTCCTCCAGCTGACGTAATCGCGACCCTGCTCGTCGCGCTCGTTGAATGTGAACGGCACCGTCGTAAGCTGTCCGTCCAGCTCAGGCAGTGCGATGGATATCGCGAGCTCCCCGCCCTCCATCCCTATCCCGTCGGCCTCCCATTCGCTCTGCGGACGGAACAGTCCCGTGGCGGATAGGACGGGGACGCCGAGCTCCTGCAGTATGTTCTCCCTGGCGACCCCTTTGGAATCCATCGGCGAACACAGCGCGAGGAACGAGAACCCGAAACCCGCCAGAACAAGGGAATCCACTCTTGGTCCCCCTCCGTCCTCGAAGTACTCCTCGAAGACCCTCTTCCCCCCGATGGCTCCCGAGATCTCACTGGGGGTCGGGGCGAAGAACACGGGCAATGCGTTGGCCCCGTGGGCCTCGATGCGCCTGATGAGCAGATTATGCGCACCCAGATTGCCGTTGATCCATGAACCGGCCTGTATGGCCACCCCGACGGTGGGCTTCGAGGGATCGAGCCGGAGGAGGTAATCATCCAATGCGATATCCGGAGGACAATCCGGATGGTACACCCCCTGCATCCTCTGCCTCACGGGTTCAGGGACATCGATGCGGGCGCCACCGTAGAAGACGCACAGATGCCGGACCAGGGCCTCGCGGTTCGCCGGTCCCCCGAGCATCAGATACTCCAGCATCCTGCGATACTCATCGTCGCCGGCACGGAACAGCGCCTTCCCCTCGGCCATGGATTCCGGAATCTGGCAGAGGAGGAAGACGTTGGAGCCGTCCTTCACCAGGGCCTCGCGGAGCGGATCGTACTTCTTGTATGTCGACGGATCCCCGTGGACGTCGATCACGGTCACCTGCGATTCGGATGCCGAACGTACGAGGGCGCGGAACTCTTGGGCATCGCGAACGGTGTCAACCGAATCGAACCACCTGATGGATATGCCCGCCTCGGGCGGCATGCCGTTCGCGATCCTCTCGTAATCGCCCATATGATTGTTCCCGCCCACGCGGAGATACGTCATGACCGTCCTGTCGGTGC
>CAVIUM010000082.1:0-7359 GCA_963645865.1 Lachnospiraceae bacterium | reverse complement strand
GCGACGGCGTGGGAGCTCTCGATGGCCGGGATGATCCCCTCGGTCCTGGAGAGGTACTCGAACGCGTTCACGGCCTGGTCGTCCGTGACCGCGACGTACTGCGCCCTGTCCAGCGATTTGAGGTACGCGTGCTCCGGACCGATCCCGGGGTAGTCCAGTCCTGCGGATATGGAGTACACGGGGGCGATCTGCCCGTAGGCGTCCTGGCAGAACAGGGATTTCATCCCGTGGAAGACGCCGGTGGTGCCCTTGGTCATGGTGGCCGCATGCTTCCCCGTGTCGACCCCCTTCCCGGCCGCCTCGCAGCCGATCATCCTGACGTCCTTGTCGTCGATGAACGGATGGAACAGCCCGATGGCGTTGCTCCCTCCGCCGACGCACGCCAGAAGATAATCGGGGATGCGTCCTTCCTTGGCGACCATCTGCTCCCTTACCTCGCGCCCGATGATGCTCTGGAACTCGCAGACCATCTCCGGGAACGGCTTCGGTCCCATGACGGTTCCGATGACGTAGTGGGTGTCGTCGACCCTGCGGGTCCACTCGCGCATCGTCTCGTTCACGGCGTCCTTGAGTACACCGGTACCCTCCTTGACGGCATGGACCTTCGCTCCGAGGAGCTCCATCCTGTAGACGTTCAGCGCCTGCCTCTCCACATCGTGCACGCCCATGAACACCTCGCATTCGAGTCCTAGGTACGCTGCGAGGGTGGCGGTGGCGACGCCGTGCTGACCCGCGCCGGTCTCGGCGATGACGCGGGTCTTGCCCATCTTCTTGGCCAGGAGGCACTGTCCGATGACGTTGTTGATCTTGTGGGCCCCGGTGTGGTTCAGATCCTCCCTCTTGAGGTAGATCTTCGCCCCTCCGAGGTCCTTCGTCATCCTATCCGCATAGTAGAGCATGGACGGCCTGCCGGTGTACTCATGGTTCATCCGGTCGACCTCGGCTATGAAATCGGGGTCTTTGATGGATTCGTGATAAGCGCGGTCGAGCTCAATCACCGCGTTCATGAGAGTCTCGGGGACGTAGCAACCGCCATACTCCCCGTAATCGGCTTCTTCTGTCATGTCCACACCGAAGGAGGGACGTTATATGAACTTTCTGTTCATTGATGTACATTATAATACATCAATGGGTTCGAATGAGAAGGAATGACGCCGATACCACACGAATATTCTAGGACCTAGATTATATTCCGATAATGCAATCGTATAAAAGAGCATAAAGCGTACCGAGGGGTGCGATGCGACATCGCGAACGCGGGCACTCATCTCACTGCTCCGTATGAAACAGGGAGGCGGTTCTTTCTCTCATGTGTATTCCGCCGCCGACCGGTTTACGACGTGGACTCTCACTCCGCGCGGAATGAAAGCCCTTACTCCTGCGGAACTCTCCTTCCGCAGGGGGTCCACCTCATACTCTACAAATTTGTATACTTGTACAAATCTGATTTGAAAATCTGGCAGTAGCGCCCGACATCCCGTCGGATCGATAGTGTTCCGGAAGGGACGGGGTCGGAAGACCCCGAGGTTTGCTGTTCAGGTCAAGGGCCGAGAACCTCCCCGGCAATGTCGATAAGGAAAGCCGGTCGCCGTCTGCGACCGTATTTTCCCCTTAGGGGGTCGGGGCCCGGGGGCCCCTGGGTTTGCTGTTCAGGTTTCAGATATCGTATCGCGCTCAGGACCTCATTAGCCTGAGGGCAACGATGACCGCCATTATGACGACGAGGACCACCAGGACGATCAGGAGGATCTCCGTGATCGTGAGGCCTTCGACCTTCTTCTCAGGCTCGGTGGGGTCCACGTATCCGGACTTCTGGATGCCGGAGAGCTGGAACTCCATCGTGATCCCGGTCGAATCCACGGGGGTTCCCGCGGCGGTGAACTTGTTGCCCGACTGCGCGACGCCGTTGGCGTACAGCTTGGCCTCGCCGGCGTATCCGTTGGCGAGGTTGTAGGTGACGGTGTACTCGCCGGCCTTCACGGTCGTGAAGAACGCGTAGTACGAGTAGGATCCGATGGTGATCATACCCTTGGACATCTGCATGCCGTTGAGGTAGACGTCGTCGACGCCCTGGTCAGCCTTGATGACGATCTTGTAGATCTCGTAGACGACGTTGGCGTACACCTTGTCGCAGGATCCGATCGTCTCGCCGCTGGCGATGATCATGCCCTTGGAGTCCTTCCAGGTGCCGTCGAAGTACGCGTTGGGGACGAAGATCTTCGAGACCTCGGCGATCTCGAAGGTTCCGGTCGCGTCGTAGACGGTCATAAGGAGCTTCTCCTCCACGTAGTAGGCCGTGGACTTGAGCGTGTCGAGCTTCTCCTGGGTGACTGCATCGATGACCGCTCCAGGGGCGACGAACGCCTGCCCGGTCACGGTGACAGGTCCGGAGACAGTGGCCTCAGCGCCGATGTAGGTGGAACCGGCGATCCCGACGTTGAACACCGCCACATTGGCGATGCCGGAGACTACGAACTTCCCTCCGGCATTGACGGTGGTCTTCTTGGAATCCAGCTGGCCGGTGACGCTGACGGTCCCGTCGATCACGAGGTTGTCGAGCGTCGCGGATACGACCAGAAGCGTGGCGCCTGCCGATACGGTAATCTTGAGACTCGCCGTGAGCGTATTCGCCTTGACGGTTCCCATAGACACAGTAAAGTCGCCGATCTTGTCGGCGAGCACGGGTTCGCCGGAGATTCTAATGACCCCGTTATCGTCCTCCGCTTGGAATTCCTTGACGTTCTCCGCGACGATAGCGCTGTCGCCTATCATGATCGATCCGACGAAGGCCCCTGTAACGTCGAGCTTAGAACCGGAAAGGGTCAGGGTGCCGACGATCAGCTTGGATGCAACACTCTTTCCATTCATATCCATGACGGAGAGGTTGGAAACGATCAGCGTCGTGCACTTCTCAGTGGCGGTGAATGTATCGTCACCGGAAATCACAGGCCCGTAGGCGGTGAGGTTCGTAGTGACATCCTTAATCATCCCGAGAGCCACGGAAAGCGCAGAGATAGCGTACCTGCCATCCGTCTCGAAGTAGACGCCAGCGACGGGAGCGCCGTCGCTCATGGCGGCCCCGGAGTCGACGGCCTCGCTGTCTCCGTAGGACAACTTGGAAGCCTTGAGGAGACCGTTGACGACCACCGCGCTTGACTTGCCGTTCATCGCCGTGGTGCCGAACATCTTCTCCGCGAACACGTCGGGATAGGTGTCGAGCACACCGTCGACGGTCAGCGTCACCCCGTCCTTCAGGAAGAGGGGGGCCTTCCCAGTAGCTATCTTGAGGGTCACGCCGGCGGGAATGGTCGTGTTCTTGGTTATCTCGAGCTTGTCCGCGCCGTCGCGGGTGACCTCGACGACGTCCCCAGCCTGTGCCTCGGACATCGCAGTGAACACGTTGGTCCACTTGGCCCATCCGTTCTTGACGGGCTTCCCGTTCTCCATCTGCACCGAATAGACATCGGAGAAGATGGATGCGGAGGAGATCTTCACGTCGTTCTTGTTGAAGGCGTAGAGGGTCCCCATAACATGAACCTGTCCGTTCCCCTTGAGCTTGGCGCCGCTGGGGAGTTCCAGCTTCACATCGGATCCGTTCTCCTTCCCGATGAAGAGCATGCCTGTCACGGCAACGGATGCATCCGCAGGTATCATCGCGGACGTGGTGGCGGTCTGCTTTCCGAGAACGGTGATCTCCTTGACGGCGCTACCCTCCTCGTTCAGCTTGGCAACGGCGGAATCGAAACTGGCGTAGTTGAAGATCTTGGCCTTGTCCTCGGTCGTCACGTATTTCGTGGCATTCACAGTCTTCTTCTCGATGCCGATGGTGCGCAGCTTGATGAGGCCGTTGCCCTCGACGTCGACGGTGTCACTGTTGTCTACATCGTTCGCTTCCAGGGTGCCGGTGACCTTCAGCTTTCCGCTGTTGCTCACGTTCACCCCGTCGCCTGCAACGATGGATTCGGTCACAGCTATGCAGGAATGTCCCAAGAAGGCGACACCTCCGGTTCCCTTGGGAGTCACATCGTCGGCGTAGGCGGAAACGGTGACCGTTCCCGAGACGGACATCACAGGCTTTGCGTTCTCCACGGATTCCTTGATCTCCAGCCCGGAGATGGTGCCCAGACCTGCAGTCGCCTTGACGGATATCGAGACGGTGTTCTGAAGGCCGTTAGCCACCCTGTTCTTGCCGATCATCATCTCGAGATCGGTGACCGTAAGGATGAATTCGCCCTCCTTGTCTGTATAGTTCTGGATGTCGACGATTGCTCCGGGCGCCGCCATGAATATGGTGGTGTTGGCTGCCGGCACAACCATCGAGTTGATGGTCACGGATCCCGCATTCTTGACCTTCTCGAATCCTATGGATCCGTTGATGATCAACGAACCGCCCTTCTCGACCTCTACAGAACCGGGGCCGTCAGCCTTGGCCTCAGCGGCATCCTCGATGACCATCGCAGCGTTCTCGGCTATGACGAGCGCCCCGCCGATGTAGAGCTTTCCGCCCTGGACATCGACCATGCCTTTGACCTGCGTCTCCCCGTTCAACTCCGCCATCGCGTCATCGACGTCCTCCACAGAGGAATCCTCGATCACGAGGCTCCCTCCGATGATGGCCTTCCCGTTGACGACGAGCTTGGATCCGGGCTGCAAGGTAAGCGTCGCACCTGCAGGCACATTGAGCTCCCCGTTGATCGTTATGTCGGCTCCTTCGAGCAGGGTCCACGAATCCTTCACGGACACGATCTGTATCTCGGAGAACACGGTCTCCGTGGTGCTGGCTTCATCGCTGACGGTAGTCGTACTCATGTCGCTCGGTTCTATCGTTCTCCAGATTGCGTAGACCGTCACGTCCTCCGAGATCTTCTCGATGACCTTCACGGTGGTCTTGTCGGTAGGCGACAGGGCCCATCCGACGAACAGCATCGCCTTGGGTGCCTTGAATCCGTTGCGGGCGAGCTTCGCGTCGGAACCCTCCTCGAAGACCTCTCCCGCCATAGCTCCGTCGCCACCGTTAGCGTCGTAGCTGACTGTGAAGTAGTCCAGGACCTTCACGGGGTATGTCCCGTCGTATCCGGTCACGGTCAGTTCGTAGGTACCGGGTGCAGGCATCTCTGTGCCTATCTCAAATGCAGCTTTCTTCTCATTGTCCGTGATGAACACACCGTTGATGGAGAAACTTTCATTCTCGAGTTTCCATTCGGCATTCAGTTCAGACGGTACATCTTCTTTGCACGTAACCACCATAGCATAGACGAGATTGTCTTGGTCATCTTTGATCTGCACGAACTTGTAACTCTCGACCAAGTCGTCTATGGTGGGGTCCGCCCCTGCCGCGTCTTCTGTGACCACGTACATCGTTCCGAGTATCGCAGCCACGATCGCCAGCAGGAAGGTCGCTTTTTCCATCGCTTTCATTTCAATTTACCTCCATCAGGCGGTCTTGGCGGGGGTGTACACGATCATGTCCGAACGGTCGCTGGATCCGTCCACGCCCTTGTAGTAAGCCCAGGCCTTGGTTATGTTGGAGTAATTCGGTTGATCAGTCAGTTTCTGGTTCTCCATGATGGAACTCGCTTCATCATCGTTATCGAAATCCACGGGATCCAAGTTCACGGTCTTGGTGACGTACGTCTTCAGCGCCGAGCTGTAGTACGTGATAGAATAGCTCACGGAGTACGAACCCTGAGGGATGATCTTGCCATCAGCTGCCATTATCAGGACGGTGACGCCGTCCTCAGAGGTTCTGACGAAGACCTGCACATCCTCAGAGTAGTGTTTGATGGTGTTGTATCCTCCGGTGATGGTCGTGTCGCCCGTGATCTTCATCTCCGGGTCGTATCCCTCCCATCCGGTGAACTCGAAGGTGTAGCGGGGGTCAGAGGTCTTGGCCGGGGTCTTGGGAAGATCAGGGGTTTCCCCATAATCCAGCAGCTGGGTGTGGTAGATCTCACCCTCTACAATCCAGGTCACGGTGTATTGGTTAAGCACCTGGCTGAATGTGGCCTCCGCTTCCAGGTTCTTGTCCGCGACGATGCCGTCTGCGATGCTCCAAGATACGAAGGAGTAGGTGAACTGGGCATCTGACGCATTCGGGGTTGCCATAACCTTCTTCCCATCGACGACGATGGCGTTGCCGGCCACGGTGATCACGGATCCATAGATGACGTCCAGAGTCTGGACACTGACGGCCCCGTGGTCTCCGGCGGAGAAGGTCAGCTTGACCGTATTGGGGACGGTCTTGAACTCGGCCATGAATATCACATCACCCGTGATTTCCATCCCCGAGGTGTATCCGCTCCATCCGACGAACGCATATGTGAATGCAGGGTCGGTGGACGTCTTGGTCGGGTCCTTGGGAACAACGGGGGAAGACCCGTAATCCACCATCTGGGTGTCGTAGATCTCGCCATCGGCCATCCAGGTTACGGAATACTTGTTGACCGTGCGGTCGATGGTCGCCTCGATTTCCATGTCCTTGTCCGCGACGGCCCCATCTTTGACGTTCCACTCCTTGAAGGAGTAGGTGTACTGGACGTCGGAGGCCATGGGGGTAGCCGTGACCTTCTTCCCATCAACGAAGAGGACGTTGCCGACGACTGCGATCATGGACCCGTAGGGGACATTCAGAGACGAAGCGTCGACGGTTCCATAGTCTCCGGCAACGAACGTCAGCTCGACCGCATTGTTGATCGTTTCGAAGACGGCCGTGAACTCGAGATCGCTCTCGACGACCATGCCCTCGACGTATCCACTCCACTCCTTGAACACGTAGGCGTAGCGGGGGTCCTCGGATGTCTTGGTCGGGCTGTCGGGAACGACCATGGCGGAACCATATTCAACGGTCTGGGAGTCGTAGATATCTCCGTCAACCATCCACTTCACAGTGTACTGGTTGACCATCTGGTCGAAGACGGCCTTGATTTCCAGATCCTCGGTGACGACTGTGCCGTCGGCGACGCTCCACCCCTTGAAGGAGTAGGTGTACTGGACATCGGACACGTCCGGGGTTGCCACAACCTTCTTCCCGTCGACGACGAGGACGTTGCCGACTAGGGCGATCACAGCCCCGTATGGGACCTCCAGCATCTCTTCACTGACAGTCCCATAATCCTCCGCAGTGAAGGACACGTTGCAGCTCTGGACCTGGACCTTCCAGGTGGCGTAGACGGTGGTGTTCTCAGTGACCATGATCTGATCGACGGTTTCGCCGTCCATCGTCAGGGACCAGCCCTTGAACTCCTTGCCCTCGGGTGCAATGAATGTGCACACGGGGAGCTCGTAGCCGCCGTACTCGACGATCACATCATCCATGTCACCCGATCCGCCGTTGGCGTCGAAGGACACGGTGTACTTGAC
>CAVIUM010000081.1:0-7486 GCA_963645865.1 Lachnospiraceae bacterium | reverse complement strand
GGACCAGGGCCTTGTGTCCCCTGTTCACGGACCATTCCTCCAGAACCCTGTCGATTTTCCGCTCCATGATTGATGGATACAGTACGGGGCTTTATATATATCCGTGAAAAAGCAGTAAAACTGCGGATATCATCCGCGATTTTACAATTTGGTGTTTAGCAATATTTCGTTGTTGAACATTCAATCCCGAGCTGGAGATGTCTAAGTTTTACTCTCATATATTCTGAACGAAGTCTTTTAAGCAAACATAGTTGGATGTATTGTCCACCTAGGTCGATACCATGGATAAACAGAAGGGCATAGCGATCTCCGTCGTGGTCATCCTCGTGATAGCCGCAGTCGGAGTGGCCTGGTTTACCCAGGCCAAAGACGATGGACCGACTTACGCCGAAGTCACGGACGCGGTCGGCAACAAGATTAAGCTGTCTGATGCGCCGGAGCGCATCGCGACCACCACTGTAGTCGCGACCGAGATAATCTGTGATCTCGGCTACAGGGACTGTCTCGTCGGAGTCTCCTCCGACGCGGGCATCTACGATGTGGAATCTAAGGTGTACGGGGTCGATCTGGATTTGGATTACCCCGGAACCATCAAACAGGATATGGAGAGCGGGAAGATCAAAGCCGTTGGGCAATTCTACAAATGGACCGCCGAGTCTGTTCTCGCCACAAAACCCGATTTCGTCGTGATGGAGAAGATCCAGGTCGAGAACGACCCCTCTCAGATGGATCAGATAAAGTCGCTGGGCGTGACAGTCTTCGTTCTGTGGAGCGATTCGACCTGGGAGATGATCAAGAAAGGATACACGACCCTCGGCGATGCATTGGGAAAGCAGGACCGTGCCAAGAGCATATGCGACAGCATGGACAAGGGCGATAAGGCCGTGAAGGACAAGGTCGGGACCGCCAAGTCGCTCAATGTGGCGCACATCTGTTACTGCTTCGGCAGCTACTACATCTACAACCTCTCGTCCCCGATGATGGTGATCGAGGCTCTCGGAAGCAAGAATGCTCTGCCCACGACCCAATCATTCGTGACGATAACGCCTGAGACCATCGCGGCGGCGAAGATAGACTTGATCATCTTCGACGATATGGCCACGAGCCTGGACTGGAGTGAGGTCATAGCTCAATGGAAGGCCGATCCGATCATGGGGAATGTGGACGCCATCAAGAACGACAGGTTCTACTGTCTGGAGTATGGGCCGTTCAAGGCGACGTCCTACAAGACGGTGCACTTCCTCGAGGGGGAGGCGCTCGTCGCCGCGATGCTGTACGGCGATGCGATAGGCGTCAAGGTCCCTCAGATCCTGAAGGACGACGGTTGGAGAGACAGCGTGGCCTGGCTCGACAAGGCCGTGGCCTGAAACGGCGGGGGCGTCCCCCGCCTTCATCTCACATGACTCCCGAAGGAGGGATTCCGTCCGCGGATCCGCAGACCCGTAGAGGTGTCAGGGCGATACGTCACAGGGCGACCGTCGCAGTGCTCCTGGGAATCGTCGCGATTCTCGTGATGTACATCTACTCCATGACGATGGGCGCATACCCGATATCCTTCTCGGAGTCGTTGGAGCAGCTGGCGGAGATCTTTAGGACGTTCGGGGACCCGGAAGACTTCAGCGGGAAGGTGATATTCCATCTGAGGATGCCGCGCTCCCTCGCGGTTATCGCCGTAGGAGCAGGTCTGGCCGTGGCAGGGGCTGTGATGCAGGCTCTCATCCACAATCCCCTCGTGGACCCGTACGTGACCGGAGTCTCCTCGGGAGCGTCGTTCGGCGTCCTGCTGGTGACGCTCAGCGGTCTGGTGACCTCCTCCATAGCGACGATGTGGTTGATGCCCGTCGGAGGCATCATCGGCGCGGTCGGGGCGTTCATGTTGACCATGACAGTGGCCGAGGCCGCCGGCGGGAGGGCGATGAGCTACGTCCTCGGCGGGACGATCATGGGATTTGGCATCAGCGCCGGGGCCACCCTGATAATGTCGTTCAACGCCGACAGGCTCCACAGCATAACGACATGGATGTTCGGTAGCTTCGCGAGCATGAATTGGGACAAGGCGATCCTGATAACCATCCCCGTGGCAGTCATCCTTATCATCACGATACTCCAGGCCAGGAATCTCAACACGATGCTGACGGGGGAGGAGCAGGCCAGGTACCTCGGTCTGAATTCCAGGGTATTTAAGCGCAACATGCTCATCCTGATGGCGGTCCTGACTGCGTTCTGCGTCTCGTTCTGCGGAATCATTGGGTTCGTGGGGCTGATCGTCCCTCATCTGTGCCGTATGGTGGTCGGAGGAGACCATCGCGTCCTGCTCCCCACGAGCATAGTCGCAGGAGCGCTCGCCCTGTTGGCCGCGGATGTTTTCTGCAAGAGCTTCACCGTCGGGGAACTTCCGATAGGCGCCGTGATATCGGTAATCGGGGTGCCTTTCTTCATCTTCCTGATGGTCAAGGAGGGGAAGCGCTATGCAATGCGACAGCACCCCATGCCTGGAGGTATCCAATCTATCCTTCCGTTACACCAGGAACAATGCAAACCTCGTGGACATCAGTCTGACTATCGATTCGGGGGAGTTCGTGGCCGTGATGGGGCCGAACGGTTCCGGGAAGACCACCCTCATGAAGTGCATCAACCGCATCCTCGACATCGACGAGGGCACCATACGGATAGACGGTTCTGACATCTCCGGGATGACGATGATGGAGCTGGCGAGGATATGCACGACCGTCCCGGCCGACACCTCGGTGGATTTCGCGCTGTCGGTCCGGGATTACATCTCTCTGGGACGTTCGCCGTTCGTCAGGTCCATCTGGTGGGAGGACGAGGAGGACGAGAGGCTCATAGAGGATGCGATGTGGGAGCTTGGTGTATCGAATTACGCGGATCGGAGACTCCAGGAGCTCAGCAGTGGAGAGAGGGCCAGGGTGTTGCTCGCGAAGGGCATGGTCCAGACGCCTAGGTTGCTCCTGGTGGACGAGCCCAGCGCCCATCTCGACATCAAGTACAAGGTCCAGATCATGGAGATACTGAGGGGACTGAGCAGGAAAGGGCTCGCCGTCATGATCTCGTCCCACGACATCAATCTGATAACGAGGTTCTGCGACAGGATCCTCCTCCTGTCCGGAGGATACATCATCGACGACGGGCCTGCGAAGGACGTCGTCACGCGCGAATCGGTCCGCGACGTGTTTGGGATCAACGTGGACCTGGTGGAATCCGGGGAGACCGTCTACGTCCTCCCCACCGGATCGGCGCATTACCCCCCGGATCCCGGGATGCGGCCATGAGGTTCACCTATCTCTCGATCCAATCCACCGACCCCGACCGCATGGAGGAGGCGTGCCGGAGGGTGAGTGCGGAGATCGGTTCGGATATCGTATTTAGCGGATTCCTCAAAGAGGACTGCGAGGACGACGTGCTCAGGTACGACGAACTTTGCAGGATCACCAACGCTTCCGATGCCGTCTTCATCCGTAGCATGGGGGACCTCTGGAAGTTCAAGCGGTTCGACAGGTACGCCAAGGTCCTGAAGGCTTCGGGGGCGTACGTCGTACCCGTTTCAGGCAACATCGACGTGGATCTCATGACCCGCGATCTGTTCCCTGGGTCCGACGGCGATCTGAAGCAGCTCATGTCCTATGCCGTGTTCAAGTGTCCGGAGAACGACTTCCGTTTCATCTGGTGTATAGCCCGCAAGCTCGGATTCACGGATCGCGATCCTCTTTCGGCGATACCTCAACCGAGGCACGGATTGTATCGTCCTTCGTCGGACGACGGAACCGATGCAATCACCGTCGGTATTGTCTGCGCCCACGCGCAGGTCGCGTACGGGGATTCCGAAGCGATCGATGCTCTGATATCCGGTCTGGAGGCCAGAGGGATGAGGGTCATACCCGTCGCCTGTTCATTCGACTGCATGAGGGAGCCGGGTGGCATGGAGGAGGTGATCGAGATGTATTTCGTCCGCGACGGACTGCCTGCCGTGGACATCCTGATATCCCTCACGGGATACGCCAACCTCAACCGTGCGGACGGCATCGTCCCGGACATCGATGAGGATAGCTGTCTGCGCCGTCTGATCGACGTTCCGATAATTTACGGCATCTCGATACACGGCAGGTTCTGCGATTACGAGGACGAGAAGATCGGGATGAAGAAGGGTGACTTCCAGTCGAACGTGATCTACCCCGAGCTGGACGGGAACATCATCTCCGTCCCCATAGCGTACAGTTCCCCCGACCCGCCGAAGAGGTCGATTCCAATCCCGGATAGGATCGAGCACCTGTGTCGTCTAGCGGAATCATGGGGTAGGCTGCGCAGGATCCCCGTTCCGGAACGCAGGGTCGCCGTCATGATGTGGCAGGCCCGTCCCAATTCCGGGATGATCGGGGCTGCATCCGGTCTCGACACGGTCGAGAGCGTGTCCGACCTCCTCAGGCATCTGGCATCCCGGGGGTACAGGGTGGACGACGTCCCCGCCGACGGACGTGCGCTGATCGAGGAGATCCTGTCCCATGTCACGAACGATATGGACGGGCTCCCGATGTCCGCCATCCGCGATAAGGCAGCTGACCTCGTCACCAAGAGCGGTTATCTCGGGAGATACGGAGGGATGTACGAATGGGACCGCCGCATGACGGAGGACAGCTGGGACGCACCCGTGGGCCGGATCATGGTCGAAGAGGGCGAATTGGTGATCCCCGGTCTAGTCAAGGGCAACGTGTTCGTCTGCTACCAGCCAATGAGGGGCTGGGCCGACCTGATGGAACGGAATATCCATGACCCGCTACTGTTCACGCAGCATCAGTACAACGCGTACTATTGGTGGATTAAGGACGTCTTCCGGGCCGACATGGTGTTCCACATGGGCACGCACGGCACGCTGGAGTGGCTTCCTGGGCTGAATGTGGGGCTGTCCGGGAAATGTAATCCCGATTACGTGCTGGATGCCCTACCCAACGCGTATCCGTACATCATAAACGATCCCGGGGAAGGCGTGCAGGCGAAGCGGAGGTCGGAGTCCGTTCTGGTGTCGCACATGCCCCCCACGATGGCCCGCGCCGATTCGTACGGGGAGCTGGATGAGATGTACCTGCTCCTGCAGGACTACCTCAAACACGCATCAGGCGGGACGGAGTCCACGAGAGCGAGTCTCGTGGAACGGTTGTACGAAGCGGCGAGGAGGAACAACCTCCTGAATGATCTGGGGGTCCCTGAAGGGAGCGACCCGGGGCCCGAGGGATTCGAGGACTTGATCATACCGTTGCATTGCTATCTGGACCAGGTGCGCGACACTCTCGTCCGTAGCGACCTCCATATCCTGGGGAGGGTGCCTTCCAGGGACCGTTTCCACGATATGGTGTATTCCCTGACACGGTCGGACAACGGGGATGTTCCGTCGTTGAGGGATGCGTTCGCAGCCGACAAAGGGGTGGATATCCAGGCGGCCCTGGACGACCCTTCGAGCATCGGGCCGGACGGGGAGCTGAATTCCTCCACGACCGAACGCATCGATTCGGAGGTCTACGGTTTCATACGCATGCTGGGAGAGGAGTTCGGTTACGATGTCGATAAGGCGATCGGATATCTCGAGGGGATGAACGGCCATGTCAGCGATCCCCTCATTTCCGCGGTGAGGTTCGCATGCGATTCCTTGATACCCAACATACGCAGGATGGGTTACGAGATCGAACATATGGTCGACGCATTGGACGGGAGGTTCGTTATACCGGGCCCGTCGGGGGCGCCGACACGCGGTGATGCCGACATCCTGCCCACGGGTCGCAATTTCTACGGATTGGATCCCGATACCGTTCCGACCAGAGCATCCTGGGAGATCGGGAGGAGGATGGCCGATCAGATGATTGAGCGCCACGTGGCCGACCGCGGCGAGTATCCCAGAGAGGTGGGGATGGTGGTCTGGGCCACGGACATGATGAAGACCGGCGGGGACGATGCCGCATACATTCTTTGGCTCCTGGGACTGAAGCCCGTCTGGTCTTCGGCGGGAGGACAGGTGGTGGATGTAGAAGTCGTACCCATATCCCAGTTGGGAAGGCCCCGCGTGGATGTGACTCTTAACATAACCGGGCTGTTCCGCGACACCTTCCCCTCGACGATAGACTTCCTCGATGACGCGATGAGGCTGGTCGCGGACCTCGACGAATCCGACGAGGAGAACGCGGTCGCGGCGAATCTCAGGAGGGACATGGTCGAAGACATTGCCGCTGGACTTTCGGTGGACGAGGCCCGCGCCAGGAACTCGGTGAGGATCTTCGGGGAGGCCCTCGGCACATACGGCAATGGTGTCGGGAACCTCATCGAGACGAGTCTGTGGGACGAGACCAAGGACTTGGCGGACATCTATGCGGAGCAGAGCAGCTACGGATACTCCAAGGGGGACTATGGGAAGCAGATGAAAGGGTCCTTCATGCGTAGATTCGGCAGGGTCTCGGCCACGATAAAGAACGTCCCGACTAGGGAGATTGATATTCTGGACATAGACGACGTCTACCAGTACCTCGGCGGGATGAACGCTTTCGTTCGGGCCTATGGGAAGTCCGATGCGGGGACATACATCGGCGACAGTTCGGATACGAAGAGGACGGGGATACGCAATACACAGGAGGAGCTGAGGTTCCTCTTCAGGGCCAAGGTGGCGAATCCAAAGTTCATCAACGGTCTGATGGAGCATGGCTATCGCGGGGCCGCGGAGATGGCGAAGATTGTGGAGTACACCTTCGCATGGGATGCGACGTCCGATATCGCCGAGGGTTGGATGTACGAGACGCTCGCAGACCGGTACATGTTTGACGAGAATGTCCGCGAGTGGGTCCTGGATGTCAACCCCCATGCCATGATGAACATGATCAACACCCTTCACGAAGCGGTAGACCGCGGGATGTGGGACGTATCCGATGAACGGTTGGAGCAGATAAAGCGGCTGTTCCTGGAGACCGAGGCGGTCATCGAGGGCAGGATGGACGTTCCGCGACGATTGTCGTGCTTGTAGGGCAGATGTTTCAAGACATCTTCCATCTCATGGTCGAAGTCTGATTTGAGTACGGGATTCGTACGTACGTCTTCGAGAGGATGCTCCGTCGGAGGGCCCCGTCTTTCTGAGCATCCTGCCGTTCACAACTTCAGGCGCACCATGGTTGTGCCCCCTCATCCTCAGGTAAACGAGGCCCTTAGAGGTCGTCTTGATCGTCTCATCCATCTGAGATGTAATCCCGCATCTCAGGTAGCCGAGATCTATGAGCAATCCTATGGAGGACTTGTTGTGCTCGGGATTGCGTAGCTTGCCATCGACGTAATACTCGAGCAACTCGATTCTCTCCTTCTCGTCGATCATTTGCGCTCCTCTTCTATTGGTAAAAACAAGATGTATTTACTACTATGCAACCGTCATAACCTTTATATGCAGGAAGTGAATCCACGGGATGCCCGTGTGGACGTAGTGTAGCTGGTTATCACTTAACCT
>CAVIUM010000080.1:0-7740 GCA_963645865.1 Lachnospiraceae bacterium | reverse complement strand
AGAAGCGCAGGTGCAACTCGATGATGACCACCGGCGATTTCGATCCCGGGCACGCGTGCTGCGTCGTCGGGGCATCGCACGAGTACATCACATCCCATTCGGATGAGACCGTCAGATTCCTGGCCGGCTACATCGAATCGGTCGATTGGGTGAACGCCGCCCTGGCGGACAAATCCTCAGATGATTACGAGGAGCTCATGAAGATCGCTCAGACGAAGACCGGCATGAGCAGGGCCGTCCTGTCGGAGGCCATGGACTCCGTCGTGTACACCTACGGCGGTAACGGGACCGGAGACTCCGCGGATGCGCCCCTGACGAGTCTGGAGGGCGACATCACGAAGCTCGTGAACAACCTGTACAATCTCGACGGCGTCCTGAGGGTCAAGCTCAAGGATGCGGGCTTCAGCAGCGCCCATGAGCTCTCCCAGAGGTTCGTGAACGACGGATACCTCTCCCAAGCCATGGCTTACGAGAAGAGCGGGTCCGGATACAGCAGGGCTTCCGTGACCGTCGCCGTCATCTCGGGCGATGTCCACCAGATTGCCATCCATGTAGGTATCGAGAAGGGCTTCTTCGCCGAGTACGGCATCAATGTCGATACGACGTCGGCCGCCAACGGGGCCGGGGTCGCGACGTCCCTCCAGAACGGGGAGGCCGACTTCGGGTTCCTGGGAGCTCCGCCCATCACGATCACCGCGATCAACGGGATGCTCATCAAGAGCTGAGGTGAATGGATGTCAACGATATTCGGCTGGACATACGACGATAACAACAGGCATCACCGTATGTTCAGGACCGGGGTCATCGCCATCACCTCCCTGGTCTGCTTCGTGTTCGCGTGGTGGGATG
This sequence comes from Lachnospiraceae bacterium, assembly GCA_963645865.1. GTDB lineage: Archaea > Thermoplasmatota > Thermoplasmata > Methanomassiliicoccales > Methanomethylophilaceae > Methanoprimaticola. The sequence continues at coordinate 6,891 of CAVIUM010000080.1, read as the reverse complement.
TCTCCATACTGGCGAATTCCACCGCGATCCCGTCCCCCGCGGAGACCTGGGACGCCCTCAGGGACCTGGTCGCCAACGGCGATCCCCTGACGGGGAAGTCCCTTTGGGATTACATCGCGTCGAGCATGAAGACGTTCCTGGAGGGATTCGCCCTCGCGCTCATCGTGTCCGTCCCTCTGGGGCTGGTCATCGGGTACTCCAAGACCCTGCGCGAGTTCGCCAATCCCGTCATCGAGGTGCTGAGGCCCATCGCGCCCATCGCATGGGCCCCCATATTCATCCTGGCCATCAACTACACGATCGGGCCCATACTCGTGGTGTTCATCGGGATATTCTTCCCGCTGCTCACGAACGTGGTGTTCGGGGTGCAGAAGATAGACCCGAACCTCATGGACGCCGCGCGCACCATGGGCGCCTCGCCGACGCAGGTGTTCTACAAGGTCATGGTGCCCAGCGCCGTGCCCTATCTCATGAACGGGGTCAAGGTCGGTCTGGGGATAGGATGGATGTGTATCGTCGCGGCCGAGCTGTACGCCCCCCAGCTGAGCGGTATCGGATTCTACCTCTCGGAGCAGGCCACGGCGGGATTCTGGTCCGGGGCGTTCGCCGCCATCGTGGTGATCGCCATCCTCGGGTTGGTGACCACCGGTCTGGCGGAGTACGTTCACAAATTCGTTTCGAGAAGGATGGGGATGTCCAATGTCTGAAATCGAGGAAGGAGTGACCATATCCCAGGCGACCGACGATCAGCCGTTCAAGAAGTCGACCGAGATAAAGGAAGGCGAGGATCAGATCCACATCAGGAACCTGCAGAAGACCTATGTGACCGACGAGTCGCAGACCGTCGTCCTGGAGGACTTCTCCCTGGACATACGCAAGGGGGAGCTGATATCCATAGTCGGACCGTCCGGATGCGGGAAGACCACCATCCTCAGGCTCCTGGCCGGTCTGATGCCCCCTTCCGGGGGATCGATCTACATCGGGGACCGCGAGTGCTCCGGGCCCGGGGCCGACCGCGGATTCGTGTTCCAGGACTTCGCCCTGTTCCCTTGGAGGTCCGTCAGGAAGAATGTGGAGTTCGGCCTGGAGATCGCAGGGGTCCCGAAGGAGGAACGCAGGGAGAGGGCCGACAAGTACCTGAAGATCGTCGGTCTGGAGAATTTCGCGGATTCCAGGATCCACGAGCTGTCCGGAGGGATGAAGCAGCGTGTGGCCATCGCCCGTGCGCTGGTGACGAATCCGGACGTCATCCTCATGGATGAGCCGTTCGGCGCTCTGGACGCCCAGACCAGGAACCTGATGCAGGCGGGCCTGCTGAAGATCCTGAACAAGACAGACCAGACGATCATCTTCATCACCCACTCCGTGGACGAGGCCGTGTATCTCTCGGACAGGATAGTGGTCCTGACCAAGCGTCCCGCGAAGATCAAGGAGGTCATCAGCATCGACTGGCCCAGGCCGAGGGACCGTGCATCCCCCGAGTTCACGGCCCTGAGGAAGAGGATCCTCGAGGAGCTAGAGAGCGAGAACGTCCTCCAGTGAGAAAACAGGTGCGCGGATTCCTTCCGCGCACCATTCCCCCATATTGATTAAATCCCATGACGTTCCGCATGCATGGACCGTCATCTCAACATCGACCCGTCGCTCTGCATCGGATGCTCCGCCTGTTCCTCGGTGTGCATCCGCGGGAACATCCGCATGGAGGTCGGCCACCCCGTGGAGACAGGGGAGGGCATGGGATGCTTCGACTGCGGACACTGCCTCGCGGTCTGCCCCAAGGGCGCCATAAGCCTGGTCCGCTATCCCGGATTCGTACCCCGCGAGTACGAACCGAAGTCATCCCCCGTGACGCCGGAGGCCATGTCGGACCTCATCGGGCGCAGGAGGAGCGTCAGATGGTTCACCCAGGACAAGGTCACGGAGGAGGAGTTCTCCGCCATATTCTCCGCCGCTTCCTGCGCCCCGTCGGTCCAGAACGCGCAGGATACGGAGTTCGCGGTCATAGACGGGCGGATGCGCCCCTTCATGCGTCTGATAGCGGACATCATGGCCCCGCGCGCAAAGGAGCTCCCGCGCATCGCCCAGCTCATCGAGTATCTCGACGACCCGTTCCCCATGGGCAACAACCCCCTGATCTGGGAGGGCAGGCAGATAATCCTCGTGTTCTCAAGGGAGCCGGAGGATGCGCTGATCTCCATGGGCAGGGCCGAGATGATGGCATACGCCATGGGGCTGGGAGGGTTCTATTGCCACTGGATCCAGATGGCGGAGGCGCAGGACCACGACAGGCTGATGGGATTCTTCCCGGGGATATCCCCGGACAAGCATCTCGGATGCGCGTTCGTGATCGGACACCCCAGGGTCAGGTTCAGAAGGACGGTCCCGAGGGATGCGCCCAAGGTGGAAATGATGTGAAAAGGGCCCGAAGGCCCTGTTTTTATCAGAACGCGAGCCTCAGCTTGTCGTACTTGTAGACCTTGCTGGGGCAGGAGAACTGGCAGCGGTAGCAGGCGGTTCCCAGGCAGTTCTTGGTCTCGACGACGATCTCCTTGTCGTCCATGACCTTGAGCGCATGCTCGGGGCATTCCTTCTCGCACTTCTTGCATCCGGTGCAGCCTTCCATGTATCCGCGCAGCTCGGTCCCGATGTCGTGCAGGATGGTCAGACCGCGCTCTCCGAGATCGGGGATGTCACGCTGGACCATGCGGTGGACCTCCGGGTTGCCCTTGGGCCTCGGGAGCTCCTGGATGCCGGCCATGGCGTTGTTCTGGTTGTACATCTCCATGGGCATGCCCTCGTCGCAGAGAGCGAGCTCCTGGGTGTAGATCTGCTCGAAGATCTTGTCGCCAGCGAACATGATGTGGTTGGCCCTGATGCCGTTGGCGATGTCCTGCAGGGTGTCGAGGAGCTCGGGGTCCCTCAGGATGTCCGTGGCCATGGCCAGGGACGTGTTGCCCCACTGGTAGATCGTGTCGCAGGACGGGGGCAGGAGACCGACGTCCCTGGCCTTGACGGCGTCGACGTAGGTTCCGGAGGCTCCGGCCATGTACATGACCCTCATGTCGTCGAACTTGATCCCGGCGTGCTCCAGCAGGGTGAAGTGCCCGGCGCGCATGGCCCCGATCGCTTTCAGAGCCTCGGAGATGTCGTGCGAGTCGATGTAGACGCCGTCCTGGAGGTGGAGCTTGCCGTCGCTGGTGGTGAGCTTGCCCTTCCTCCACAGGTGCTGGTCCAGGGCGGCCGCGACGGCCGCGACGACTCCGGTCCCGGTGATCCCCTTGGCCTTGCCGTGCATGGGCCCGTAGGGCTCGACGGTCTCCAGTCCGAAGTCGACCTTGTCCCCCTCCTTGGGGAGGATGTCGTCGTCCAGGACCTGGCAGATCCACTGGAAGTCGTAGGTGAGGTCCGAAATCGCGCCGGGTCCGGCGAGCATCCCGCACCTGATGGACTGACCCTCCATGGCCGGTCCCGCCGCGGCGGATCCGGTGTAGATGTCGTCCCCGATCTTCAGGGCCATCTCGGCGTTGGTGCCGTAGTCGGTGACCATGCAGTTCCTCTTATCGTCGAGGAACCCGCTCTTGTACATCATGGCCAGGGCGTCGGCCCCGATCTCGTGCCTGATCGCAGGGGGGACCAGCAGCTCGCATCCGTCCTTGACGTCCAGTCCGACGTCGACGGCGGAGAACACGCCGGCATCCCTCTTCTGGGCCTCGATCCCCCTGGCTTTGTGGGCGTTCTCGCCCGCGAAGGCCAGGTCGTCGACCGGGATCCCCTGGAACAGGGACAGCTGGATCGGGTTCCCGCAGATGCTCACCCTCTCGACCTGGTTGAGGTCGATGCCGAGGGTCCTGATCAGCTTGTTCTCGGTGTCGATCAGGATCTTGTGGGCCATGTCCGTTCCGACGTTGATGCAGAACGTGAGATGGTCCATGATGTTGGCACCCGGGAGCGGGTGACACTCGGTCACGGCGGTGGAGAGGATCCTGCCGTCCTTCAGATCGACGGCATGGGCCCTGCTGCCGCTGGTCCCTATGTCTATAGATATTCCGTAACTCATCGCGTTTTCCTCCTCAGTCTGTCGAAGAAGGAGGGTTTCTTCTCCTTCTTCTCGGGCTCCTGCGACTTTCCTCCGCAGCACCCGTCCTCGTGATCGTGATGGTGGTGCTCATGCTCATGCTCGTGGTCATGATCCCCATGGTCATGGTCGTGGTGATGGCATCCGCATCCCTCGCCATGCTCGTGGTGGTGCTCATGCTCGTGGTCATGATCATGATGGTGCTCGTGACCGTGATCGTGGTCATGGTCGTGGCAGTGGCATTCCACGTGCTCGTCGAGCTCGTAGTCGAGCCCGGTGTCGTCGATCGCATGGAACATCCTGTGCCTGAGCTCGTGCTCGTCCACATCCAGGACGGCGCACATGAATGCGAAGCGGACCTTCTCCATGGGCTCGAGGGTGCCGTGGTGCTCCACGCCGTTCTCGATGTCGGTGAGGTTCAGGGTGACGCCGTTGCCGTTTTCATCGACGATGGCGGCCTTGATGTGGCCCAGGAGGCATCCGGACTCCTTGGTGACCCACTCGCCGACGGTCAGCAGGGCCTTGGCCATCCTGGCCTCGGCGTCCGCGTTCCATCCGGTGATCGTTCCCTGGAGGCCCTCGGCGCATCCGCCCGCGACCTCGAGGGACGTATGCTCGTGCTCGTGCTCATGGTCGTGATCGTGGCAGCCGCATTTGCAGTCCGGTCCGTGCTCGTGATGCTCGCTCATCTCATCATCTCGTACAGCTTGTCGATGTCCTCGTCGGTCTTGGCGGAGACGGAGAACACGGGCTTGCCCGGGAACTCCTTGTTGATCCACCCGGTGACCTCCTCGATCTGACCGGGCTTGGCGAGGTCCTTCTTGTTGATGATTATGAAGTCGGCCTTGGACATCTGCATCTTGAAGAAGTCCTCCTTCTTCTTGATCAGGTCCTCGAACCTCTGGACGTCGGCGACGCCGATGATGTAGATCTCGTCGGGGTCGATCATGGAGACCTCGACCAGCTCCTTCACCTTGTGGGGGAGGGCGAGACCGGTGGGCTCCACGATGATTATGTCGGGGTCGATGTCCTTCTTGATGTTCTTCAGCGCGGACTGGAGGGTTCCGGACAGGGTGCAGCAGATGCATCCGTTGGGCAGCTCGATCGCATCGTAGCCCTGAGCCTTCAGGGTGGCCCCGTCGACGCCGATCTCTCCGGACTCGTTGACGAGCAGTGCGGTCTTCTCCCCGCGTTTCGTGTACATCGAGGCGATTTTCATCAGAAGGGTGGTCTTCCCGCTTCCGAGGAATCCGCCCAGTATGTAGACATACATGGCCAACGCGATTGGTTCTAGGATATAAGGCTCTTCCAGACATATTTCGCGTTTAGACTCGTGTTAACTTCGGAGTTCTATATTCCCTTATAATAAGGGATGGAGGAGGGGGTCCCGGGGCTGGATGTTCGGGTGGATGAATGGGCTGGAGGACATACCTGCCCGCCGAATCTTATGCGGGCATGGACAGTGATTGAGGATGGATGTTCCTAATCAGGAATATTATAGGAATAGTATCCCTTTTGTACGATTTTTCATTTCTTTATAAAGAACGTTCGTTTCTTTATATATTCATTTATAAAGAAAGGGGGTATTTTGCACTTCTATCCTGGTGGTTGCGAACAACGCTATTTGAAGATTTTTGGGTCCTTTAAATACTATGGATTCAACATCCATCCCCGATATTGGGTTAAATACATTCGAATGGCATCAGTATCACGTTGAGTTCGGAGCGATCCGGACGAGACATAGGAGGAAAACAGATGATTGACTACAGCAAGGTGGATTTCGCAAAGATCCTCAAACGCTACGACGTTGAGTCTCAGAACGAGACCACCCCCGAGGCCGTTGCAAAGAAGATGCTGCCGGCAGACCCGATCCTCAAAGAGGTCGCGGAGACCGTCCTGTACATGAAGTTCAAGGACGTCGGACCGGCAACCACCAAAGCTCTGCAGTCCAAGCAGCCGCTCGACATCATCAACAACGGACTCGTTGTAGGAATGGAGTGCGTCGCGAAACTGTACGCCGAGCACATCTACTACCTGCCCGAGATCATGATGGCCGCCAAGACCATGGAGATCGGAATCGCAATCGCCGAGAAGCAGATCCCCGGTGGAAGAGAGACCAAAGGAACCGTCGTCATGCACGCCGCTGAGGGAGACCCCCACGACATCGGAAAGAACATCGCCGCTGTCATGCTGAGGTCCTCCGGATACACCGTCATCGACATGGGCAAGGACGTCGCAGTCGTCGATGTCGTCGCCAAGGTCGAGGAGGTCAAGCCCCTCATGGTTACCGGAACCGCTCTCATGACCACCACCATGACCGCATTCCCCAGAGCAGCCGAGAAGCTCGTCGCCGACGGAGTCACCATTCCGTTCATGGCGGCCGGCGGTGCGGTGAACAGGGACTTCGCCGAGTCGTTCCCCCTCGGAATCTACTCCGAGAAAGCGCCTCAGACGCCCCCGATCGCTGACAAGATCCTGGCTGGATACGACTGGAAGAGAATAAGGGACGAGTGGGACAACATCGTCGGCGGGGAGGAGTGATTAAGATGGCAGCAACAAGATGCACCAAGATGGCATACGGCAGCGCGGACGAGATGGTCTTCGGAACAGCGAAGCACCCGATCTCCTACGGTTTCGGACTCAAAGTCGGAGCCGGACGCGTCATCCCCGAGATCAACTACGGACCCAGGCCCGGAAAAGAGAAGGACCCCGAGTCCCTGAGGAAGGAGTACGTCGACTACATCTCGAAGGACATCCTCAACAGGGCCGTCACCGTCGGATTCCCCGACGTCCAGCTCGAGACCGAGTGGGTCTCC
>CAVIUM010000079.1:0-8143 GCA_963645865.1 Lachnospiraceae bacterium | reverse complement strand
ACACCGCCGACCTGGAGTCCGTCGCCAAGATCATCGTCGAGATGAGGGACGACATCCCCGTGCCCACCGTCGTGTGCTTCGCCGGCGGACACAAGTGCGACAAGGCCAACGCCATCCTCAAGGAGGGCAAGGTGCCCACCTATCCCACGCCCGACAGGGCCATCCACGCCCTGTCCGTGCTCAGGACCTACACCATCAGGAAGGACGAGCAGCACGACCCGCTCAGCGTCCCCGCCGTCTCCGGCAGGGCCACCTCCGAGAAGATCATCGCCAAGGTCAGGGCCGAGGGACGCGGATCCCTCACGGAAGCCGAGGGGAAGGAGATCTTCGCCGCCTACGGCATCCCCACTCCCGGGGAAGCGCTGGTCAACAGCGCCGACGACGCCGTGAAGGCATGCGACGGCATCGGATACCCCGTGGTCATGAAGATCGTGTCCCCCGACATCCAGCACAAGACCGATGTCGGAGGGGTCGTCGTGGGCGTCAAGGACGCCGAGGCCGCCAAGGCCGCGTACAACAAGATCATGGAGTCCTGCACCAAGGCGGTCCCCAACGCGAGGATCGACGGGGTGTCCATCCAGCAGATGGTCTCCGGTCAGGAGGTCATCCTGTCCATGATCAGGGACCCGCAGTTCGGACCCGTCATCTCCTTCGGTCTCGGAGGCATCTACGTGGAGATCCTCAGGGAGATCTCCCAGGCCCACGTGCCCATGACCGAGCAGCAGCTCGACAGCATGATCAAGAGCACCAAGGCCTACAAGCTCATGTCCGGCGCCAGGGGACTCCCCGAAGCCGACATAGAAGCGATGAAGGACGTCATCAAGAGGATGGTCCTGATCGCCGTCGAGAACCCGGAGATCCACGAGCTGGAGATCAACCCGGTCATCGTCGGGCTCAAGGGCAAGGGCTGCTGGGCCGTCGACGCCCTGTGCACCCTGGTCAAGGAGTGAAAACGGGGGGCCCGGGAAGGGCCCCTCATCCCAAACCCCGACGCATTCTTTTATACGGACCGCCCGATTGGCGGTCCATGGCATCCGAACTCGTTTTCGTCGGTCTGGGTCTCAGCGGCGCGGACGGAATGACAGTCAAAGCGCTCCAGGCGCTGAGGGAATGCGACAAGATCTACGCCGAGTTCTACACCTCCGTTCTGATCGGCACCAAGCCGGAGGATCTGGAGGCCGTGATCGGGAAGAAGATCCACATCCTGTACCGCTCCCAGGTCGAGGAGTGCGACGACATCATATCGGATGCGAAGACCATGAGGGTCGGGTTCATCACGGCCGGGGACACGATGTCCGCCACCACCCATGTGGACCTGAGGATCCAGGCCTCCGAGGCGGGGATCCCGGTGCGCGTGTTCCACGGGATATCGATCTTCTCCGCATGCCCCACGTCCCTCGGACTGCAGCACTACAAGTTCGGGAGGACCGTGACGCTGCCGTTCATGGAGGAGAACTACCACCCGAAGTCCCCCTACGACCACATAATGGAGAACAAGAAGCGCGGTCTCCACACGATGATCCTGCTGGACATCCGTGCGGACGAACTGCGCTACATGACCGCCCACCAGGCGATCCAGTGGCTCATCTCCGGGGAGGAGGAGTGGAAGGAGGGCCTGATCGACGACAAGACCCTGCTGTGCGTCGCGTCCAAGGTCGGTTCGCCCGAGGAGAAGGTGTTCGCCGGGTATCCGCAGGACCTTCTGAAGATGGACCTGGGCGAGCCGCTGTTCACCCTGGTGCTCCCGGGCAAGCTCCATTTCATGGAGGCCTTCGCATTGGTGAAGTTCGCCGGGGCCCCCGAGGAGATCATCGAGGAGGAGTGAATCCTCCCCTTCCCCGGGCCCGGGTGCACATAGCATACATCCAGCCGGTCGTATTTTTTGACCGTTTCCGGAATCGTCTAGCATTAGCCAGCATATACGGATGGGGGTATAAGGGATGGGATTATCCATCCAACTCTTAAAATACGATGGACTAGGATACTTCATCCAACGGACGTTTGCGTCCGGGTGGTTTGAATGGACAGCAAAAACAAAGGTATCATCGTGGTAGCTGTCGTCATTGTTCTCATCGTTGCCGTTTTCGCCGCTCAGGCACTGAACGACAAGAACAAGAAGGAGGACAAGGAAGAGACTGATACGTACTACTTCTACCTCGATGGAATGGACAGCAGCAACGGATGGTACTCCGCTGAGGCTGACAACATCGCCGACGCGTTCAACAAGGCTATGAAGGACACCAAGCTCACTGTCACTCTGAGTGACAAGGGGTGGATCACGATCGCCGAGTATCCTGGGACGTACGATGCGGCTACCAACACTGGAACTGGAATCGGTGTCTTCGGATACACCTCGACCGATGTTTCCCAGCCCAATGCGGACTACTATATCAACGGCCCTGTTATCTCCAAACTGAACACCAACATCGTCTACATTACGTTCAGCGCGTACGCTTTCGACGAGGATTGGAATACCTACTACACGGTCAACCCCACGACCAGTACTGGATGGACGACCACTGGGCCCTTCGCGACTGGTTCTGATTATGAGCCTCTGGAATTCGAGAAGTACTACTTCTACCTCGATGGAATGGACAGCAGCAACGGATGGTACTCCGCTGAGGCTGACAACATCGCCGACGCGTTCAACAAGGCTATGAAGGACACCAAGCTCACTGTCACTCTGAGTGACAAGGGGTGGATCACGATCGCCGAGTATCCTGGGACGTACGATGCGGCTACCAACACTGGAACTGGAATCGGTGTCTTCGGATACACCTCGACCGATGTTTCCCAGCCCAATGCGGACTACTATATCAACGGCCCTGTTATCTCCAAACTGAACACCAACATCGTCTACATTACGTTCAGCGCGTACGCTTTCGACGAGGATTGGAATACCTACTACACGGTCAACCCCACGACCAGTACTGGATGGACGACCACTGGGCCCTTCGCGGCCTGATCAAACCGGGGGTTCGCCCCCATCTTTCTTTTTCCATGAACGAGAGGTTCCGCATCATTGCGAGCGTGGTGCTCGTCGTCATAGGTGTCGTTCTAGGGGTGGCCGCGGGAATTCTGGCGTATTCCGCCGACACGATCCAAGCCAAAGGTGCGGTCATAGATTTTGATGAATACGACACGGTATGGACGGATGCGGACATCGCTCAGTATAATTCTACGTCCGACCTTCTAGGGTATCTGTGCGAGCAGAATGGATACGAGCTCGTCATGGGCTCCGACGGCAAGATCGTCTCGATCAACGGTGTGGGCGACGGAGGTTCATGGAATCTATGGGTCACCTATTCCGGGAGTACCGATTGGGTGAAGATCGATGCGCCCTACGATCAGGATCCGAACGAATTCTCGTCGATATCCTGGACATTCTCCACGGAAGACCGTAAACCAACGGTCGCTGTAGACTACAGTGGAAACTCATTCTACGGATATTCCCAGAAATACAGGGTCGTCTCCCTGTCGCCTTCGGTGACGGAGATACTCTGTTCAGTAAAGGCCTCTAACATCATCGTGGGGGTCGATTCATATTCCAATTACCCGGACTCCGTCACCAAAGGGAAGGAGGACGGTTCGATAACGGTCGTCGGGACCTACACGAGCCCTAGCTTCGAGCTGATAACGGGTACTAACCCCGACATGGTGATCTGCGACGGATCCCAAACATCCCACATCCAGATTGCGGATAGGCTGAGGGCCGTCGGGATCGACGCGGTGGTGACCTATCCCGGAGAGGACGTGGATCAGGTCATGGACAACATCTTCATGATCGGGTCCTCCATCCAATACGGACTGGCCGGTCTGGAGGTCATCGAAGAGACGCAGTACGTCCTCGATACGCTCGGTTCCATGGTGGCGCCTCCCCAGGGAGGGGAACCGATCGATGTGATGATCTCGCTGGAGCCCGACATCAGTCCTTGGGTGTCTGGGAGCGGGACCTACATGGACAGCATCGCCACGATCATGAATTCCAGCAATGTATTCTCGGATTGGTACGGATGGGTCCATCTGACGTCCGACAGGATCCCTTACGCCAATCCCCAGACGATAATCATAATCACGACGGAGTACAAGGCCACTCAAGAGGAGTACGATTATCTCTACTCCCACCTGTCTCCGCAATGGAAGCAGACGGATGCGTGGAAGAACGGCAACATCTATGTGATATGCGAGAGCGCGGCGGAGATGGCGCAACGTTGCGGACCCAGGTTGGCGCAGGCCGCAGAGCTCGTAGCGATGATGCTCCATCCGGATTGTTTCGATACGGATGTGCCGAAGATAGTGGGCGATAACTACGTCGATTATCTGAACTACAGCAAGGACATGAGTTTGAATGACCGAGGTTGATCTGATGCATAGAGGAGCGGCGACCGCGGTCGTCATGATACTGTTAATAACGATGTTCGTCCCGTTCGCGGATGCGGACGGTGCGGATGCGGAGGGGACTGATGTCCTGTTCGATAGGGGCAACGGGGACACCCAATGGCTCGTAGGGAACGGGAGCACCCTCATAGAGATAGTGAAGGGTGCTGTGCAGACCGCAGGCGCGGAGGTCGCGTACGAATCCGGAATCCTGACGGTCGATGGAGTGTCCGAGAAGACCATAGGTTCCTCAAACACGGGGGGTACTCTGAGTGTCTCCGGTTCCACCGGAGTCATGATAACCTCGAAATGGTCCGTGTTCGGATGGAAGGCTGGGGCCTGGTCCGCAATCTCGGCTGAAGAGGGGATCGAGGGATACGGGGCGTTCGCTCTCGGATTCTATCCTGAAGGCGTCCTTCCGGTGGAGACGCCGGATCACAGGAACGCGTGGACGATGTACCGCGGCGATGCTCTGAATTCCGGCAATCAGGACGCCACGTTCTCGGCTGAAGAGGAGTACGAGGTCAAATGGTACGACAAGGGCGCATCCTTCGCCAATCCAGTCTATGCCGGGGGATATGTGTTCCAGAAGTTTAGCACGTACACTAGTGGCGAAGACAAGGGATACGCCGTCCTCGCATGCATCGACGTTTCCACGGGCGAGCGCGTCTGGGAATTCAAATTCATGTCGGGGATGAACTACGAGTCCTCGACGCCGCTCATTGTGGGCGATTACATTTACACGGGTACCATGACGGGGTACATCTACAAGATTCCCTGGAAGACCGGGCCCGGAGAGAACTACGAGAACGTGACCTCATACGGAGGTTCCTCCATCTCAGAGGCGGTGTCGGCGCCGAATCTCATCAAGGAATTCGACGCCGGAACGACGTATGACGCGGGATTCACCTCCCTCGTCTACGATTCTGGGGCGATATATGTCTCCCATTCCAACGGAATGGTGTACTGCTTCGACCTTGATCTGAATCTGGTCTGGTCTCACATCCTCGACGGCGGGATGTACTTCATCGCGCCCACGGTCTGCGACGGCCGCGTGTTCACCGGAGCGCTGAACGGTCATCTGTATATCCTCGATCAGGCGGACGGCAGCGTGGACGTGGACCAGGAGATCTATACCGTGGACATCCGCGGTAAGATGTATGGTGGACTCGGGCAGATCGCCATATTCGAGAATGGTTCGAATTACACTCTGATTTTCACGATTACGGATGGTCTGGGCATGAGTCAGACCCATTCAGGATTGGCGGTCTATGACTTCGATCCCTCCTCCAACACGGTCGTGAAGAGATTCCAGGATACCGAGCTGGGCACTTTCGGCAGATACGTCTCACCGGTGAGCATCGACGGTTTCACAGGAGCGTACGTCACGGTGTCGAAGGCGAGTTCCACTTCGCTTATCAGGATCGATCTGGACGGGAACATCGAGACCATAACGAAGGATCTCAAGGAGATCCATTCCGCAGGGGTCGTCGTGAACGACAGGTGGATCTATCTCACCAGCTACAGTTCGGCGGATCCGATCTACATCATCTCTCTGTCATCGGGGAAGATCGAAGGTGTGGCGTACTGCGCACCGGAGGTCAGGAACTTCAACATGGCATCCCCCTTGATCCTCGGCGATATGATCGTCGGGAATACGGATTCGGGGACATTCGCCCTGCAGGGCAAGTTCATGGATTATTCCGAGCCGAACAAGAACGAGGGCGCTCCGATAATCCTCTACATCGGCGGAATAGTTCTGATCGTCGTCGCCATCCTGGCGCTGATATGGTTCGTTGTGCGCAGCACCAAGCACGTGGACAACCCGTTCAAATATCTCAAGGATAGGGCGATCCACTATCTGTACGGGGAATCGCTCTCTCACAATACCAGGAACAAGCACAGACTCAAGTTCGTTCTCGCCGTGGGAGCGATTCTGATCTTCTTGAGTTTCACACTCTGCATCTCGATCGGTTCCACATCCGTGATGAATCCGATAGATGCGTATTCCGCCTTGTTCTCGGCGATATCGAAGGGCGGGGTCGGATTGGATACGGTGGAGACGACGGTGTTCGTCTCCCGTCTCCCGAGGACCATAGCCGCCATGTCCGTCGGTATCGGATTGGCGATAGCCGGTTCGGTCTATCAGGCCATCATCAGGAATCCGCTCGTCGACCCGTATATCATGGGTGTGTCGTCCGGGGCGGGCATCGCGGCCATCGCCGTTATCGCGTTCGACTTCACATTCTTCGGATTGTTCTCCTCGCATTCGATATTCCTCACCGCGGTCTCCGCGATGATTGGAGGGCTGGTGGCGTTCGGATGCACGATGATCATAGCCGAGAAGGCCGGAGGCAGTTCGATCAACTACGTTCTCGCGGGAGTGGTCGTGGGGCTCGCATTCTCCGCATTGCAGACCATCATGCTGACCATGGCCGGCAACAAGCTCAGCAACGCGCTGACATGGCTCTACGGGTCCTTCGCCGAGGTGACATGGGCGCAGGTCGGTATGATCCTGTTCCTGTCCGTGTTCCTGTCCTTGGTGCCGATGATCTGGGCCAAGGAGTTCAACCTCGTTCTGCTGGGCGAGGACCAGGCACGCGAGATGGGCCTGAACGTCAAGCGCTTCAACCGCTTCATGCTCATCCTCGCTTCCGTGCTGACATCGGTCTGCGTGGCGTTCTGCGGAATCATAGGATTCGTCGGATTGGTCATCCCGCACCTGTGCAGGATGATCCTCGGCAGCGACCATCGTATGGTCCTGCCCGCATCGTTCTGCTTCGGAGCGGTGATGCTGATGCTGGCGGACCTGCTGTCACGTACCGGCTACTACGGACTCGAATTGCCTGTGGGAGCCATAACGACGGTGATAGGGATTCCTGTGTTCGCATATCTCCTGATCAAGAAGGGGAGGATCTACGATGGATGACGTTCCTTTGCTCGAGGTCCGCGATCTCGAGAAGACATATGAGGACGGCTACAGGGCCGTCCGCGGGGTTTCGTACAAGATCAAACCTGGCATGCTCGTCGGCCTGATAGGGCCGAACGGTTGCGGCAAGTCGACCATGATGAAGTGCATCAACCGTCTCCATGAGCCCACGGCAGGGGACATCCTCATTGACGGGCAGTCGATACTCGGCTGTCAGCCTTCGGAGGTGGCCAAGAAGGTTGCCACCGTGCCCGCCGAACTGAGGGGGAGCTTCGGTCTGACCGTGTTCGAGACCGTGATGCTCGGAAGATATCCGTATCTGAAGAACGTCTGGTGGGAGCCCGAGGAGGACGAGGAGATGGTGATGGAGTCGCTGAGGAAATTCGGCGTGGACCATCTGAAGGACCGTGCCGTGGGCGCGCTGTCATCCGGAGAGAGGCAGCGCGTGCTCATTGCCAAGGCCTATGTCCAGAATCCCCGTCTGATGCTTGTCGACGAACCTACGTCGCACCTCGATATGAAGTTCAAGCTGGATGTGATGGAGTATCTCAACGCCATGGTGAAGCATGACACATCCATCCTCGTCGCGGAACACGACATCTCCCTGATGGCGAGGTACTGCGACATGTGCATCATCATGAAGAAGGGCGAGATCGTCGGAATGGGGGATCCCAAAGAAGTGATCACACCCGAACTCATCCGCGACGTCTATGATGTGGATGCATCCGTCGGATTCGATTCGGAGGGAGAACTCTTCGTATTGCCGAAGAAGTACTCGAGTCAGCACGGCACCCTTTAAACCAGGTCGTGCATCATCCGCCCATGGTCAGATGCATC